>JAITPC010000031.1 GCA_031289655.1 Mycoplasmataceae bacterium | reverse complement strand
CATAACGAACTAATGAAAACATGCAAAGTATATCGTGATATTGCTTTGAGCCAATTAAGTAGAAAGGAGTTGGAACATGCCTAAACCACAAGGAAATGCAAAGATCAAAAATTTTAAATCAAGTTTTAAAAAAATGTTAGGTTTGGTTCTATCATTTCCTTGGTTATTTTGAATGGGAATTATTACCATCATTATTGCCAGCGGTTTAGCCTGTTTTAGTCCAGTGATTATTTATTGAATCGTTCAGGATATGATAAGATTCACAATCGGACAAGATTTATACAGCCAAATTGTTAAATTTTCAATTATTTTAATTTTATTCTATTTATCTTCTTTTATTTTAAATGCAGCTGGGCAGTCGGCTATGTCTATAATAAGCGCTAAAATTAGTAGAAATCTAAGAACACAAATAATTGGCAAAATTACAAGGTTGCCATTGAAGTATTATGATTCAAATACTATAGGTAATACTTTAAGCAAAATAACAAATGATGTTGGAACATTGAGTGACAATTTATCACAAGCGGTGACTGCATTAACAAGTGGAATTTTTATGCTCGTCGGTTTACTTGTCGCAATGTTTAGTGTCAGTTGACAATTGGCATTAAGTTGCTTTATTGCTTTGCCATTGGGTTTTATTGCTATTGCTTTTGTCATTAAAAAATCTAAAAAAATTTTTAGCTCTCGTCAAAAAGACATGGCGAACACCAATTCAAAAATTGAAGAAACATTTACTGGAATTCAAGTTGTTAAGTTATTTAATTTAGAAAATAAACAAAATAAACAATTTGATGTATTTAATCAAAATCTTAAAAAAACTAGTCGTCAATCAATTTTTTATGGATCTGTATTTATGGCTATTATGAGCTTTGTTGGAAATTTAGGCTATGCAATAGTTGGTTTAGTTTGTGCTTTATTAGCATTTAGTAGTGCCACCGTTGAACAGGGTGTGATAGAATGAATTGCTTTGTTCCCGTCATTTGCTATTTTTGTTGCCCAACTAAATAATCCATTATCAAATATCTCTCAGGGCATGAATTCATTTCAATATAGTGTGGCTGCTATTGAAAAAATATTTGAATTTTTGAATGAACCTGAAGAAAAACGAGATTTGTCTAATAAAAAATTAAAAAAAGTAAGAGGTAGTGTAGAGTTAAGCAATGTTGAATTCAGTTATAATGATGATAAAAAAATTATCAATAATTTTAGTGTTAAAATTAAGCCAGGAATGAAAGTAGCAATTGTTGGCCCAACAGGAGCTGGTAAAACCACAATTGTTAATTTATTGATGAGATTTTATGAAATAAATAAAGGATCTATAGCCATTGATGGTGTCAATGTGCAAGATATGCGGCGAGAGTATTTGCGTTCATTATTTGGTATGGTTTTACAAGATAGTTGAACATTCAAGGGCACAATTAAACAAAATATTGTTTATACATCTAAAAATGCTGATTTAAAAAAAGTTAGAAATATCAGCAAAATCACCAATTTTGATCACGTTATTGAATCATTGCCTAATGGGTATGATACGATTATTGACGAAAAAACTAATTTAAGTGCTGGGGAAAAACAGCTCTTAACAATTACAAGAGCGATGATTCAAGATGCGCCAATGATTATTTTGGATGAAGCAACCAGCAATGTTGACACAAGAACAGAGTTAGAAATTCAAAAAGCAATGGACAACCTTACAAATGGCAGAACGAGTTTCGTAATTGCACATAGATTAAGTACTATAAAAAATGCCGACTTAATCCTTGTAATGAATCATGGCGATATCGTCGAACATGGAACTCATAATGCTTTATTGAAATATAAGGGTTTCTATGCAAAATTATATGAAAGTCAATTTAGTTCGGAATTATAGATTATTAATTTTGTATATTGTATAATCATTTTATGAAAAAAATAATAGCAATTGTTGGCCCAACTGGTAGTGGTAAAACTGCTTTGGGAGTAAAAATTGCTAAAGAATTTAATGGAGAGATTATTAATATTGATGCTTTTCAAGTTTATAAAGAAATTAGCATTGGCACAAATAAAATAAATAAAAATGAAATGAACGGGATAAAATTTCATCTCAATGGTGAAGTTTCAATTTATGACTCATGAGATATAAAAATATTTCAAGATAGGACAAATGAAATTATTGATAGTATTATTTCAAAAAAAAAACTACCAATTTTAGTCGGTGGCAGCAATCTATACTTAGATGCCTTAATATATAATTATGATTTATCGGCTGCACCAAGGGATGATAAATTTGAAAATTTATCTAATGAACAAATTTACAAATTATTGCTTAAACAAAATCAGGAAGTAGCATTAAAATTAGGTGTCAATAATCGTAGAAGAAATATTAGAGCACTACAAATTATTAATAACAAAGAACCTTTTAGGCAAAAAAATAAACTACACTATGACTGTTTTTTGATAACTTGTTTCATTGAGCGGCAAAAACTGTATGATAAGATTAACACCAATGTAGATTTGATGATTAAAAATGGTTGGAAAAATGAAATAGAAACACTTTATCAAAGGGACAAAAACATTGATGCATTAAATGCTTTTAAAGCTATCGGATATAGTGATATATTAAACAGTATTGTTACAAATAAAAATATTGATATTGAAAAAATTAAGCAAAAAACACGGCAATATGCTAAACGACAATTATCTTGAATAAGGCATCACTATCATACATCTTTTATTTTTAATGATAACTATCACGCATTGGAACAAAACATTGCTGATTTTATAAAATAGTGTTTAATAAAGTTTACTTATTTGATATTTTGCATTACATATATAATATTACTATGAAAAAGCAAGATATTCTTAATGGTTTGAAAGAGATTAGCAAGGAACGTAATGTTAAATTTGATGAAAATAGTTTAAACAAACCATTTAAAGAAATTGGGATTGATTCATTGACTGGTATTTCTATGATTATGGACGTTGAAAGCAAATTTGGTATCACTATACCTGATGATAAATTAACTTCAATTAAAAATTATGCAGAATTAATCAAGATGATTGAAACACTAATTAAATAAATTAGCACTCAGCACCATAGACTGCTAATTTTAATGCTATAATATATACATACATGGCTAAATATAATGCGATTGTTTCAAGAGAGTTGATTGCACTACCTGGTGGCGAAAATACTATCAGCGCTGGTAGAGGCAAAAGTGTCGAAGCTGCTAAATTATATTTAGAAAATCCCAAAGATAATAAGCGTTTTATTTTTCTTACCCAAAATAATCCAGATATTGAAGATCCAACAATAAATGATGTTTATAAAATTTGTTCATTGATAGAAATAGTTGATGTAGTAAAAGAAAATAAATTTTATAAGATCAAATTCAAATGTTTAAAGAGAATGCTACTTTTAAATTTAAAAGCTGATAGTATATATAAAGTTGAAGCTGAAAGTGTGAAGGAAAGTAATCTTGATGATAAAAATATCCCAATAAAAATTAACGAGATGGTAAAGATTCTTACTAAAGAATCTGATCAAGAACAAAAAACAAAATTAAACAAAATATTGGCTTCAAAAACAATTAGTGAAGTAATTGATAAAATTATTAACATTATTACGATTGATGAATATGTAAAATATAAAGATTTTAGAAAGACAATATTATCTGAATTAAATTTATCCGAAAGAATTAATTTGGCATTTAATTTTGTTCAAAACAACAAAACTCCACTCAAAGATGATGAAAAGATACAAGATGAAAAAAATCGTGCCGCAATTGACAATGAAATTAATAAAAAAGTTAATGATTCACTTTCTAAAAACCAACGCGAATTTTACTTAAGGGAAAAATTAAAAATAGTCAAGGATGAAATAGCTAAAATTAATCCAAGTGAGAGCGAAGCGGCGGGATATAGGAAAAGAGTTGAAGAGAACCCTTATCCTCAAAACATTAAGGATAAAGTTTTAAATGAAGTTAGTAAACTTGAGACTTCAAGTAATTACAGTCAGGAAAATGCTGTCACCAAACAATATATAGATTGATTATTAAATATTCCTTGATGGCAAGAAACAAAAGATAATAATGACATGGAATATGCAAAAAAGATATTAGATGAGTCTCATTTTGGACTTGAAAAAATTAAAGAGAGAATTATTGAGTATCTTGCTGTACGTGCAAGAGCTCCTAAGGGAAAGAGCCCAATTATTTGTTTGGCAGGACCACCAGGAGTTGGAAAAACAAGTTTAGCAAAATCAATCGCTGAAGCTTTAAATAAGAAATTTGTTAAAATTTCACTTGGTGGAGTTGATGATGAAAGTGAAATTAGAGGGCATAGAAAAACATATTTAGGTTCTATGCCCGGTAGAATTATTAAAGGCTTGAAACAAGCTGGAGTAATTAATCCAATGTTTTTGTTAGATGAAATTGATAAAATGGGCAGAACAAGTGTTCGGGGAGATCCTGCAAGTGCTTTATTGGAGGTTTTAGATCCTGAGCAAAATACAATGTATAGTGATAACTATATTGAAGAAAATTATGATTTGAGTAGAGTAATGTTTATTTGTACTGCCAATTATGTTGATCAAATTCCAGCGCCATTGTATGATCGCTTAGAAATTATTGAATTAACAAGTTATACAGAGAAGGAAAAACTTTCGATTGCTAAAAGTTATTTAATTGATAAAGTTTTAACTAATAGTGGTATTACTAGCCAACAATTAAGTTTTAATGATGAGACATTATTATTTATCATCAGGCATTATACACGAGAAGCTGGGGTAAGAGAATTGGAAAGAGTTTTACAAAAAATTTCTCGTAAAGTTGTAGTTAAGATTCAAAAGAACGAAAAATATGTTGAAAAAATTGACACATCAGTCAAAGTTAAAGAGTATTTAAAGAAAATTGTTTATGATTACAATATGAAAGATGATAAAGTGTTATCAGGCGTTGTCAATGGTATGGCATATACAACAGCTGGTGGAGATTTGTTACCAATTGAAGTTACATTCTTTAAAGGAAAAGGGACCATTAGTATTACTGGCAACCTTAAGGAAACAATGAAAGAATCTGCTCAAGTGGCGTTAGGTTATGTTAAGGCTCATGCAAGTGAATTTGGAGTTGGTGAAGTAAATTTTGGTGAGATTGATTTGCATATTCATGTCCCTAGCGGTGGTATTCCAAAAGATGGACCAAGCGCTGGAGTAACATTAACAACGGCAATCATTTCAGCCTTAAGTAAAAGAATTGTCCCAAACAATATTGCTATGACAGGAGAAATAACGTTAAGAGGAAAAGTTGGCATTATTGGCGGAGTTAGAGAAAAAGTTATTTCAGCCTTTAGAGGAGGAGTTACAGAAATTTTCATGCCAAAGGACGATGAAAGATTTTTAGATGAAATACCTAATGAAATTAGAGATAACATCGAAATTCATTTAATCGATACTTATGATCAAATTTATCATTCTATTTTTGAACGATAATAATGGAAAATAACAAGCAACAGTGAAAAAAAAGAGTTGATATATTTAGATATATTTATACTTGCTTGTCGAATAATTATTCATATGAACAAATCATTGATAATATGAATGATAAAATGAGCAAGGAAGGCCACGATGCAATTAAATATTTTGGTCAAAATAGCGATAATATTGTTGAACAAATTAAGGATTTAATTGATAAAACATGAACATGAGATAGAATTAAAACAATTGATAAGGCAATTATTATTGAAGCTATTTGTGAATATAAGACTAATCAAATTGATAAAAGGGTCGTTATTGATCAAGCCATTATTAATGCAAAAAATTATAGCGATAAACAATCCTATAAATTTATTAATGCAACATTAGATAAAATATTAAAATAAAAGAGATATAATATAAGTAGATTAATTTTCTGATTAATTATTTTGTAAAATGAAAGAAATTAAAAGTTTAAACAATGAGAATATAGGTGAATATACTAGTATTTTTGCATTAGGCGGTATTGAAGAAATCGGTAAAAATATGTATGTTATCGAATACAAGGACGAAATATGAATCATTGATTGCGGTGTTAAATTTGTTGATAAAAATGTTTATTTAGGCTTCACGTCAATTGTTTGTCCGTTTGAATATATTGAACAAAATATTGATAAGGTTCAAGGTCTAGTTATTACTCACGCTCACGAGGACCACATTGGTGGAATACCATTTTTATTAAAACAAGTTAAATTTCCAAAAATATATTGTGCCAAATTAACAAAGGCGATAATTGAAAATAAGTTAAAAGAACACAAGGATGTCCATCCATTTGATTTTGAGATCATTCAAGATGATACAATTATAAAATCTAAACACTTTAGTATTGATTTTTTTAGGGTGTGTCACTCAATTCCTGATGCTTTTGGTATTTGTTTTAATACACCAACTGGAAATATAGTTACAACAGGAGATTTTAGATTTGATTTTTTAACTAAGGGAGATGAAAGTGATATATGGAAAATGGCTGAAATTGGTAAAAGAGATATTGACGTATTACTTTGTGAATCCACAAATGCACAAACACCCGGTTTTAGTGTTAGTGAAAAATATATCATTGATGAGTTGAGGAGGGAAATAAAAGTCGGTCAAGGAAGAATTTTTGTAACTATTTTTGCAAGTAATTTAAATCGTATTGAAGAAGTAATTGAAATCGCCATCAATAATAAAAGGAAAATAATTTTAGGTGGTAGAAGTATGATTAATAATGTTGGAGTTAGCTTGAAACTTGGAATGTTAAATGTTTCAAAAAATAATTTTATCGAAATGAAAGACATTGAACATTTTCCTGACAATGAATTATTATTTTTAACAACAGGTAGTCAAGGAGAGGAAATGGCCGCACTAAATCAAATTGCTAATGGAAATCATATGTTTATTAAATTTAAACCGACTGATACAATTATTTTTTCTTCAAATCCGATTCCTGGAAATTTTGAATCAGTTGAAAATTTATTAAATAAACTTTGCAAAAGTGGTGTTAAAATCAATATTAGTACGAGTGAAAAAAAAATTCACTCAACAGGTCATGCGACTCAAACAGAATTGCAATTATTGATAAAACTAATTAATCCCAGATATATTGTTCCTATTCACGGTGAATTTAAGATGCTAACGGCACTTAAAAGAAATGGGGAATACGTGGGGATAAACCCAAACAATCTTTTAATTGTGGTTAATGGACAAAAAGTTAAATTATATAGTGGGCATAAGGCAGAAGCTACAAATGAATTTGTTGATATTTATGACAATTTTGTTGATGGTAATAAAGTAGATAAAGATATTAGTAATCTTTTGAAATACCGTCAAATTCTTTCGAGCGACGGCATTGTTAGCATAGTGCTTACAATTGATGAAAAAAATAAGATAATAGATCAATTGCCAATATTTTCTAATAGAGGAGGATTTCATTCTCAATCTTCTACTGATTTAATTTCAAAAATTATCCATTCTATCAAAGAAAATGTAGGATCAATATTGAGTAATAGTAATATTATTGATGAAGATGAAATTAAAAAAAATGTTCAATCAACTGTAGAATTCTTTATTTGAAAAAATAAGAAGAGAAAACCTCTTGTTAAAACTATAATATTTAGAAAGTAATATGATCACAAGAATTGAGAAATATAAAAATTATCGTGAAGAGATAAAAAATAAAGGTGAATTAAATTTTAGAATAAATAATGGCAATAAAAAAATTGCACATTATAAAACAAAAATAGATGAGTTTTCCCCTGTTGTGCTAAAAAATATTAAAATCGATAATTATCTAACCATTTTTAAATCATTAAATAATTATAATGACGAAGAAAAAGAAGTTTTAGATTCATTAAATTCCATTAATTATGATGTTTTTGAAAAAACAAAAAATAAAATTAAATCAATGTATGAAGAATATAATGAATTAGCAAGCAATCAAAGTATTAATGATGATGGCGATATTAATGAAATTTGATTAAGTCGAAACTTAGGTTATGTTAAATGTACGGAGATTATTGATAAATTTGATGAATCGAAAAATAAAATAGCAGAGTTAAATCTTTCGATTGGTCAAAACATAAATGAGAGTCCAATAAATGAAGATGAAATGTTAAAAAATATATCAAAAGAGATTGAGCTTAATGATAAAGATGGAATCGATTATAAGAAATGATATTTTGTTTCATTTTGTGTTTGCTTGTGCCTTTTAGTAATTTCGTTCGTAATCATTTTTATTGATGTTGTGTAATAATTTATAATTATTACATATGAAAACAAACATTATTCTTATTTGTGAAGAATGTAATAGCAGAAATTATCATATTAAAAAGAATAAATTCAACTCGACAAGAATAGAACTTAGAAAATATTGTCCGAAATGTAATAAAACCACTATTCACAAGGAAACAAAATAATGAAGATTACTATTTTAACACTTTTTCCAGAGATCTTTCATAATTTTTTAAAAACTTCTATTATCAATAATATTATTAAAAATAAAATTGTTAATATTAAAATTATTAATTTCCGTGATTTTTCTAAAGATAAACACAAGAAGGTTGATGATTATCAATATGGTGGCGGTGGTGGCATGGTTTTGATGTTACAGCCAATCGTTGATGCAATTAATGAGTATAAGACAAAGAACACTAAAGTAATTTTATTGACGCCACAAGGAAAAACATTGGTACAAAAAAAAGTTAAAGATTTTTCTAGACAAAAGGATATTATTTTAATTTGTGGACGATATGAAGGGTTTGATGAAAGAATAGTGAATTATGTTGATGAATGTATTAGTATTGGCGATTATATTTTGATGGGCGGTGAAATACCTGCAATGGTTTTAATAGAATCAATTGCTAGATTGCTAGATAATTCCATTAACAAGCAAAGTTTAGATGTAGAATCATTTGACAATAATTTGCTAGATTATTCTGCCTATACCAAACCGATTAATTTTGATAATTATAAAGTTCCAACAATTTTGCTTTCAGGCAATCATAATAAAATAAAAGAATTTAGGATAAAAGAACAAATTTCAAAAACAAAAAAAAATCGCCCCGATTTACTTAAGTAAACTTGTTTAATATAATAATTACAATGGACAAAATAAAAAAATATCGTTTTCTAATAGATAAATGCGATAAAAAAATATGTAAAAATTTAATTAAACGTTTTCAAATAGTTAAATTGATTGGAGAATATAAAAAAGCGAATCATATACAAGTTTTAGATAATAGACGAGAGAATCTTGTAAAACAAAAAGTAAGACAATTGGTCAAAAACTCTATGCCTAAAAATTCTATTGAAAAAATCTATCAGTGTATTATGAATGAAGCTAAAGACATTCAAAAATAATTTAATAATATGGTCAATGATAAAAATAAATTTGGTTTTCTTTCAGTCATGTTTATGGTGGTTGGGTCGACTATTGGTATTGGAATATTTTTCAAAAATGGCACAATATTTGATAACACCGGTAGCATTGTTATGTCATTGGTTGCATGAACAATATCGATATTTGCCGTTATTTGCATCGCTATTACTCTCAAAGAAATAATTGCCAAAAGCCGACATAATCATTTGGGTAATCTTGGATGGATCAAAACTTTTTGTTCATCGAAAATATATAAAGGATTTAGAAACTTTATGATATTTTTCTATTTGCCATCTTTTTCTTTTTATATGCCTTATTATGCAATACAAGCACTACAAGATGCGCTACGTATATATTTTGGAGACAAAATTATGTTTCCTATATGAGCAATTATTGGTTTGTCTTTTTTTATTTGTATTTATTTTGTCTATTCTTCTATTGTTAATAAGAAAATAGGCGTCATTCAAAATTATATATTCACCTTTTTAAAATTTATTCCTTTGTTTATTGCAATTATTGCTGGATTAGTAATTTTTGGATATTTTAATAATTGGCATCCTGCCAATCCAATTTGAGTCGATCCCACTCAAAGTAACCAACCAGTCGATATGCCTTCGTCATTGGGTAAGTATAGTGGTATGCTGGGCGTAATTGCCTCAATCCCAGCCATTTTTTTTGCCTTTGATGGATTTTATGCTGCTGGTGGTATTTATAACGAAATGAAGGATAAAAATAAATTTTTCAAACCATTAATATTTGGAATTATTATCATTGCCACAATTTATGTCTTAATTTCTATTTCATTATTGCTAGGGAGTGATGGGACAATATTGGGTATAAGTAGTCAAAGTAACCAGCCGTGATTTAAAGCATTGATATTCATTAGTTTGTTATTTATTTCTTTAGGCTCATTAGGGGTTGTTAACGGGATGAGCATACTTGGTGGAAATATGTATAAGGATATGCTGAAGCATCATGAAATAATCGGATATAAATTTTTAAAAAAATATCACAATAACTGAATGGTTGCAAATTATATCGCAGTTATTTTTACAATATTCTTTATTTTCTTCACAACAATTGGAATGTTTTATTTTACTGTTGGTCCATATGCTAATGAAGCATACTATGGCATTTATGGAATAAAAATGTATAATTTTTGTGATTTGATTTCTAATTGATCCTCATTATTTATTTTTCTAGGATTAGGGTTATCTATACTTGGTTCGTTGAAAAAAAATAGTAACAGAAACCATGTATTTTGTGGAATTACTGCTATCATCATCATTGCAATAAGTTGTTGTTATGAACTTGTTAATTGTATTTTTGATGTTGTTTCAGCTTCTATTTTTCAAATAAACAATAACAGTGCTAAAAATTTAGGAGATTATTTAGTTCCTTCTATTCTTCAATTATTAATTTTATTTGGTTTATTTTATGTTTGTTACAGTTATGTTTTAAAAGTAAAAAAAAGATAATTTTGGAGCAGATGATCGGAATCGGACCGACGTAACGACCTTGGCAAGGTCGTGTTCTACCATTGAACTACATCTGCATATTAAGATTATAATATTATGGATATGTGAAGATTGTTTAATTTTCTCTCAGTTAGCTTAATAATATCAGGGTTATATCCAACATTGATTTCTTGTGGAAATAAGCAAAATAATTCCTTCCACAGTTCTATTGAAAGAATTGATAATACATTACATTTATATATGTCGAAAATTTGAAATGACAACCAACTTAATGATTTGTTAGAAGAAAATGAATATGGTATCGAAAACGATGGACAATTCGCTGATTACATAAATGGTAAATATTATGATGGGAAAAATGTTATTGACCCCCCCAATCAAGTTGATACTGGCTGTTTATCATTCAATTATTTTAATGATAAAGATGAACATTTATTTGGCAGGAATCTTGATTTAATCAATCAAGATATTCCATCGCTAATTACTCTTTCAAAACCTTTAAACGGTTTTAAGAATATTTCAGCATCGACTTTTTATTGCTTAATGGATATTGATAATATTAATGATGAATTTATTGGAAAAACGTATCCAATTCTTTCTTTGTGCCCGATGGATGGAATGAATGAAAAGGGCGTGGTAATTGAAATAAATTCCGTCAACACAGGAAGTCCGCACATACCGACAAATCAAAGTGGCGATGGCAAGATTAATTTAACAAATATAATTTATTTTAAATATGTTTTAGAACATGCCAGGAATGTGGACGATGCACTTCTTTTTTTAGAAAAATTTAATTTGCATGATAATTTTCAGGCATTATCTACGTTTTTACCATTTCATTTTCAGGTTGCAGATAGTAGCGGAAATTCCGCAATTATTGAATTTGATTCTGTATGGTGATACACCAACATTTAATATCCAAATCATTGAACCTAGAAGTATGGATAATTTTCAAGTTAATGAAAATTTTAAACAATACGCTATCCCTTCGTGACCAACTAATGGTAGATATTATAATGCTTGATCTTATTTAAAAACAAATCATGCTATTTGTCAGGATGCTTACAGTTCAATACTTAAACCTAATAGACTGGAAAATAATATATGAACTGAGGTTTACCAACAAACACTTGACTTTTGATTTATTAAGGATGACAATAAAAAATTTTCATTTTCATTAAAGAATTTTGATATTATTTATGATGGTAAGGATGGTTTAAAAATATTTCTTGGCTTCGATATATTTGTTCTATCAACATTAATCTACATATCTCATATGGAAATATAAGTTCCGATAATTTTAAAATAAAATTGCTTCTTTTTCTAATTTCATCATTTACCCCATAAGGGCCACCGATGACAAAAACAACATTTTGATTTTTAGTAATTTTATCGCATAGCAAATCATTATTAATTTCTTTCCCTCTTTCGTCCAATAAAATAACAAAGTCTTTCTCTTTAATTTTATCAAATATTTCCTTAGATTCATTGTTTTTATTAAGTGAATAATTTAATAAAACTCATTCAATTTTAAAGTTTTTATTTAATCTTTTAACATATTCATTGATTTTAATATCGTAATCAGTTTTTTTGCCAATGGCAATAATTTTTATCACCTACATAGATTATTATAATAGTTATATGAAATATAAAAATTTAAAAAATGACGAAATCATGCTTTCTGGTATTAGCGAACAAAGTTTAGTAAATGGGGTTGGTTTACGGAAAGTATATTTTTCTCAAGGCTGCAACCACCATTGTGATGGTTGTTTTAATCCAGAAACCTGAAAATTTAGTGGGGGCAAGATTTTCAAAATTAATGATTTAGTCAAAGAATTAAAAAAAGAAAGTTACTTAGATGGCATTAGTTTTAGTGGAGGTGATCCGATGGAACAAGCTGATAAATTTAGTTCATTAGCCGCTGAAGCCAAAAAAATGAATTTAAACATTTGATGCTGAACGGGTTATAAATGGGAGGAACTAATGATTAAAGCTAAAGATGATAAAACGATAGTTAGCCTGCTTAAAAATATCGATGTTTTAATTGATGGCAGATTTGTGTTGAAACTCAAGACTGATAAATGCATTTATCGTGGTAGTAGTAATCAAAGAATAATTGATGTGGACCAATCATTTAAAAAAAAAAAAGTGGTGCTTTTCAAAATTTAATTAGTTTGCTTTGATATTATATAATAATATTAGCGATGTCAAAGTGAAAAGCGCAACCATTAGATGTGATTTATGAAAAATTCTTCGATAATGAAGAGCATGATCGTATTGTGCGTTCTATGATTACTTTCATTAAAGATATAAATCTTTCTAAAATGCAACAGGCCATAGATAAGCTATTGAGTGAAGCTCCTTTTTTTAATACGACTTTCCAAGAAGATAATAAAAAATTCTACTGGAATCAAAGATCAGAAAAAGATAATGTAATGTATGTTGATAGCGATTGAAGCGTATTCTATGATAGATTTATTCATATTAACGATTTTTCTAGTGAATCTCAAATAAAATTTTATTTTTATAAAAATATTATGGGAGTTGCGGTTAATAGTATGATGACTGATATTTATGGACTGAAAAGTTTAATTGTTCATTTGTTTGAAATTTATAATAACATTGAAAACCCCTTATTTAAGCCTCTTTATAAACCAAATCACTCAAGAGATTTTAAAGAATTTTTGAAGTCCATCCCTTTTAAAAATAAAATTCATAAAATTGCTTTAAAAAAATTATCAAATGAAAACTTTAATAAATCTCATTTTACTTTTAAAGATGTGAAAGATTTTACAAATGTTGATGTTTGAATGAATACTGATAGTTTTTACAAAGAAGAAACAAAAAAAATATTTGAAGTTGCAGAAAAACTTAATACCAAAGTTTCCAATATTTTTTTAGCTGCCTATTATAGAACAATTGTCACTCTATTTAATGAGCATAATAATAAATTAAACATTGGAAGGCAGTACGATGCAAGAAATGAGTCAAGCAATAAACAATATATTTCCTTTAGTAATTTGCATGTTATATTGCCAAATGTGATTAAGGTTGATGAGGATGAAAATGGAAATTTGGAAAAATTTGAAGAAACACTTAAAAAAGTTGATCAGTTAGATAATTTGGTTAATGCAAAACATTTAGTATCTAAAAAAATCTCTCTTCATCCCAATAAAATATTCGGACCAACAGAATATTATCAATTTACATCTATGGAAGAAAGAAAAAATGATAGTTTTAGATTGAATGACAATCAAACACAACAAATTTTCTTTTTTACACCAACAAGAAATATTCCATATTTGTCATTAACAGTTGCAGCCTTTAATGAGCAAATTTATGTTTCATCAATAAATTTTATTCAAAAGGAAGATGCTCCCAATGTAAATTACTTTTATCAATGATTAAAATATGAAGTTAGAACCTTCATCAATTTATCTGACCCTGTTTTTTTTAAAACATGAAATGAACAAAATGATTTACTCGAAACATACCAAGATAAAACATTATCACCAGGACAAGCAAAAAATCCCGCAAAAATAGAACAACCAGCTCAAAATGCTAAGTTTGCATCAACTCCCAAGCAACAAGTACAAAATGAAAAAAAAGTCAAACAAATAGTTCAAAAAACTAAATCTTTTGTTGGTGAACCTATTGGTAATAAATCTAAGTGGACAAAAGAACAAATTAAATTGGCTAAGGAATATTTTAAAATGACTGGAAATGAATTGTTTGATGCTGGTGATAGCAATGTAAAATATAAAATTAGAGGAAAACTTAATTCATTTCAAAAAAGAAGTTGACACGATATAAAAACCTTCATTAACCATAAAAAACACGAAAAATAATGAGTTTTTTTGATACACATTGTCATCTAAATCTAGAACCGCTGGAAGATAGAATTGAACAAATAATCAAGGAAACACTTGACAAGCAAGTTTTTTGTAATTGTGTTGGTGTAAACCTTGATTCTTCGCTAAAAGCCATTAAAATAGCCAAGAACTACCCTAGCAATGTAATTTGTTCGGTGGGAATTCATCCAGAATATGTTGATGAGATTAGTTTAATTGATAAAATGGAGGAATTAATCATTAAGAATGGTAGCGTTATTAAAGCAATTGGTGAATGTGGTCTTGATTATCATTCTAATAAAGTAGATAAGCAAAAACAAAAGAAATTATTCATTATGCAAATTGAATTAGCAGTTAAACACAGGTTACCACTTGTTATTCATTGCAGAGATGCGTATCAAGATTTGTATGATGTTCTCAAAAACTATCATAGTAAACTTACAAATATTCTTATACATTGTTTTGACACTACTTTTGATTGGGTAAATAAATTCAATGAATTTAATTGCTATTATGCTATTGGTGGGAAAATAACATATACCGATTATATTGCTAAAGCATTATTTTATATGCCCTTGGATAAGATAGTATGTGAGACGGATGCACCTTTTTTATCACCAGCACCTAACAGGAAAGAAGTGAATGTACCCAACAATGTTATTATTGTGGTTAATAAAATTAACGAAATTCTTAACAAGAATATTACTGAACAAATCTATAAAAATTCTATAAAATTATTTAATATTAAATAATTTCTTCTTTCATCAATTCATCTCTAATTTTATCAGCAGCAACAAAATCTTTTTTTTCTAGAGCTTGTTTTCATAATTTAGCATTTTTAAAATATTTTTCATTAAACTTATATGTAAAGCCTAACACTTTTAGTTCAGAAATTAGGATATTAAGATTTAATACAACCAATTTAAATAATTTATTTTTTAATAGTTGTGAAATTTTTTTGTTGATTTCATAAATATGACTAATAACATTTGGAAAATTAAGATCATCATTCATGAAATCGATAAATTCAAAACTTAATTTATTTTTTGTATATTCATATTTAACATTACTAATTTCTAATCAAATAATTGCATAGTTTATTGATTTATAAACCTTGTTTATCTCGTTTTTTGCCTGTATTAAGAGATTATCACTGAAATTTATTGGATTTTCATATTGTGTTTGTAAAAAGAACCATCTAATAATATTACCATCATATTTTTTCAAGATATCTTTGGCTAAAATAAAATTATTAAGTGATTTTGACATTTTTTCATTGTCAACATTAATATGTCCAACATGCATTCAAATTTTGGCCATTGGTTTCTTTGTTAGGGCTAAATTTTGAATCAATTCATTTTCATGATGGGGGAATTTCAAATCTATACCACCACCATGTATGGTTACACCATTATTACCAAAATATTTATTAATAAAATAGGCACATTCAGTGTGTCATCCAGGTCTACCATGATTATTAAATTTAGTTTTTCAATTAATACCAATATTAGTTTTTTTTCACAAAACAAAATCTAATGGATTATGTTTATCATTTGAATTTTCCTTTCTTACACCCTCTAATAAATTAGCAATATTTTGTTTTGATAATTTCCCATATTCATTTTTAAATTTGCCAATATCGAAATAAGCATCACCTTCTTTGGTTAAATAAGCACTTCCATTATTAATAAGCTTATCAATGTATTCTTCAATACCTTTGATATTTTCGCTGACTAAAGGATTATAAGATTGGTTAAGAACATTAAGTTTTTTAAATAAGTCAAAGTAGGCTTTCGCATATTTTGTGCTAATTTCTTTCTCAGTTTTTTTTTCTTTTATGGCTTTATCAATGATTTTATCATCAACATCAGTAATGTTTAACACATATTCAACTTTTTTATTTTGAGATAATAAAAAACGATATAAGATATCAAAAGTAATTAGTGGCCTAATATTTCCAATATGTACATAATTATAAACAGTTGGTCCACAATTATATATTTTATATATTTTTTCATTTATTTCTTCTTTTTTAGTTGAATAAGAGTTATAAAGCTTCATAAAATGATTATAAGTTTTATAATTATTAAGAATGTTTAACTTTCTTCGAACCATTAAAAGAATTAAAAATAAAAATGATAAAATTTATGGTAAAAATTTTAAAAAAGACAAAAATGGCAAATTTATTGTTGATATAAAATCTGAATCATTAGATGACTTCATTGGTGAATATAGCATTTGTGGGAATAAACATTTAATTCCAGACATTTATGAAAGTATTGAAAAAATCGCTTATAATTTGCCGTTAAATGCTAGTGGTATTGAGTTTGTATTTGAATATCAAAAAAGTGAAGGTAAGGAAAAAGATGACATGATTAAACAAGGTTTAGTAAAAGGTTTTAAGCACCATTACACAATGAAGAGTTTAATCATCGAAAGAGAGAAAAAAAATAATTTTATCGTTTCTTTTCTCTGCCTAGGTCTTGCGATTTTTTTCTTTATAATCTTAGGGCTAATTGAAATATTCATTTATGACAAGGTGCCTGAAGCTGTGTGAGAAATAATTGTTGTTATTGGTTGAGTATTTGGCTGAGAAGCGGTTGATCGTTTGTGTTTCAGGATTCCAGAATTTAATTTTGAACAAATAAAAAATTACCGTTTATATAAAAGTGATGTGAAATTTAAAAATGTTAAAAATTTGCAAAGCCCTAAAGTTGAAAATGGAATGGATGATGAATTTTTAGTTCGTGCATTTGAGAAAATGGAAGAAAAAGATAATAAAATTTTATCAAAACTTCAAGAAAAAAAATAGTGGTGCTGAGAGAGGGACTTGAACCCTCACGACATTGCTGCCACAGGATTTTAAGTCCTGTGCGTCTACCATTCCGCCACCTCAGCAAAATTTGGTGCCCCACCCGAGACTCGAACTCGGGACCCCTTCATTAAAAGTGAAATGCTCTACCGCTGAGCTAGTGGGACGCTTGGTTGGGAATCCTGGATTCGAACCAGGGCGTGGAAGAATCAAAATCTTCTGCCTTACCGCTTGGCTAATTCCCAAAGTGGTGGACAGGGACGGATTCGAACCGCCGAAACCGGAGGTGCCTGATTTACAGTCAGGTGCGTTTAGCCACTTCGCTACCTGTCCATGATTAAGAAATTTTCTTAACCTCTATTGTGTATGGTTTAATTATTCCTATAACTTTAACTATATCGCCAACACTTTTACCAAGTAAAGCTCGTGCTAAAGGACAAATGTTGGAAATTTTATTTTCATCTGGGTTAGCTTCAATTTCTCCAACAATTTGGAATGTATATTCCTTACCACTTTTTACATAAGTGACAAATTTTCCAATAGATATCGTGGAATTATTACTTTTAGCATCCTTAATAATTTTTTTGTTTCTAAGAAAAGTTTGAATTTGATTAATTCTTGCTTCAATGGTGCTTTGTTCTTCTTTGGCAGCATCATAATCAGCATTTTCACTTAAATCTCCTTGAAGTCTTGCATCTTGAAGTAATTTAATGATTGCTGGTCTTTTAACATCAATCAATTGTTTTAGTTCCTTCTCAAGAGCATCAATTTTTTCCTTAGATAATAAAATCTCGTTATTTTCCATGATACACTTATATTATATATTTATAGTCTATTATAATTCTTCTAATGAAATATATTTACAGTTATGATTTGAATTTTTTAGAAGTTGAGCTAGTTAAATTGGGGCTAAAAAAATATAATGCTACACAAGTTTTTGAATGAATTTATAAAAAAGGAATAAATAATTTTGAATTAATGAATAATATTAATAAATCTTCTATAAAGATATTACAAAGTAATTTTAATTTTTTTCGTTTTAAAATTAAGCAAACTTTAATTGATGAAACCGATGAGACAACCAAATTTTTATTCGAATTAGCGGATGGAGAGAAAATTGAAACAGTTTTAATGAAATTTAATTATGGCTATAGTATTTGCATTTCTACACAAGTCGGATGTAATATGGGGTGTAAATTTTGTGCGAGTGGTTTATTAAAAATGAAGAGAAATTTAGAAACATATGAAATCGTTGAACAATTTATGTGCGTAAATGATTATCTTGTTAAAAATAAAAGTAGTAAAATTTCAAATATTGTGGTGATGGGGATTGGGGAACCGTTAAATAATTATGATAATTTGTCTATGGCATTAAGAATCTTTATTGATCATCACGGAATCGGTATTGGAAGTCGCCATATTACTGTTTCTACTTGTGGTGTAGTGAATAGGATTATGACATTTGCCAACGATTTTCCACAAATTAATTTAGCGATTTCGTTGCATGCTTCTAATGATAAAGTGAGAAATAGTATTATGCCAATCAATCAAAAATATAACTTAAAATGTTTGTTTGACGTGTTGAGAAAATATCACAAGCAAAATAAGAGGAAAATTACTTTTGAATATCTTTTGTTAAAAGATATCAATGATTCAAAAACCGATGCATTAGAGTTAGTAAAATTAATTAAGGATTTAACATGCTATGTTAATCTAATAATATATAATCAAATTAGCGAACATTCATTTGAAAAAAGCATCAATGAACATGAATTTGCAAAAATATTAATTTCGAAAGGAATTAATGTAACCACAAGAGCGGAAAAAGGAATAAAAATTAATGCTGCTTGTGGACAATTACGAGCGATACATGAAAACTAACATATTAATTACAGCTCATAGCGAAAAAGGAACAAGAGAAAGAAATGAAGATTTCTATTCTGTACAGACAAATAAAAATGGACAAGTTTTAGCAATCATATGCGATGGCATTGGCGGTGATGAAGATTCACAAATTGCAAGCAAAACTGTTGTACTAAATTTTGAAAGCTTATTTAAAAAGAAAAAAAAAATTATTAATTTTGTGTCATTTTATAATACAGTTTTGAAAAAAACACTTAAAATAATTAATGCTAAATCAAAAAAGAATAGTAAAATGGGAACAACAGTATGTGTTGTGTTAATTACCGGCAATAAAGCTGAAATGGCCAACATTGGTGATTCAAGAATTTATTATTTCAATAATGCTAATAAAGAATGAAAACAGAAATCATTTGATCATAATTTATATAATTTTATACTATTGAAATTTCAGAACCAACGTGAGGCTGACCCTACGATGATTGATATAATCAAAGAAAAACAAAAAAAAACTTTAGCTGAGAACAAAGATAATTTGTTAAGTTTAACAAAATGCATAGAAACAGGAAGTAAAATTTCGCAAGATGATAGTTATTACAAGGTTGTTGAAAATTTGAGTTCTGATGATTTAATTTATTTGTGCAGTGATGGAGTTTATAATTGAATTAAATTAGATAAGATAAATGCGATTATTGAGCAGAATTCTAATTATAAAATTATTGCTAATAAAGTTGTTAACGAAGCTTTCACAAATAAATCAAACGATAACATGACTGCCATTATACTGAAAATAAAATAATGTCAACAAAAAAAATAATAGAAAAGAAAAATAATGAATTTGCAAAAGGCGAAATAATTTTAGATCACTACAAAATTGAACGGATCATTGGCCGGGGGGGGATGAATTCTATCATTTATCTTGCAAATGACATGAATGTTGTTTCTAATTCATATTTTGATTTAAAAGTAAAAGGTGTAGCAATAAAAGTAATTAAAAAAACTAGTGATATTTCTGAGGAAGATTGAAAAAGATTTTGAAATGAAACTGTAACGATGTATCGATTAAAATCTGCTAAAAGTATAAGATACTTGGCTGAAATATTTGACCGTATTATGATTGATGATA
Organism: Mycoplasmataceae bacterium; assembly: GCA_031289655.1. Taxonomy (GTDB): domain Bacteria; phylum Bacillota_I; class Bacilli_A; order Mycoplasmatales; family Mycoplasmoidaceae; genus Malacoplasma_A. The sequence continues at coordinate 1,597 of JAITPC010000031.1, read as the reverse complement.
CCATATATATTATTATGGAATATGTTGAAGGTGAAACATTAGCAAAAATGATTGCAAAAAATGAAAAACTAACAGTAAAAGAAAGTTTGTATATATTAAAAAAAATATTGTTAGTATTACAAGATTTACATCATTCTTACCAAGAAATAATTATTCATCGAGATTTAAAACCTGGAAATATTATGATCTCAAAAGATAGGACTGAGGTAAAAATTATTGATTTTGGAATTTCAACATCAATAAAAACACTTGCTAATAAAAATAAACAACTTTTGACATTTGAGGATGAAATTTGAGCAAGTTATCCATATTTAACACCGCAAATTTTGGAATTGCGTGGTAAAACTAACGAGCAAAGAAAAGAAATAATTTCTAAAATTGGTGTTCAATTTGATATCTATGCAACTGGAGTTATATTTTATGAAATGTTAATGGGCAAAAAACCATTTGTTGCGGATGATTATGATAAGGTTGACATTTTATACTTACCATTAAAATATGACATTCCTGTTATTAGTAAAATAAATACGAATATTTACCCAATAATAGAAAATGTTATTTTACGAATGTTGGCAAGTAAGAATACTCCTGTTTTTGGTGAAAAGAATAAAAATAGTGTTGAAATGTATGAAAGTGTAAATGATATTGTTAAAGATATTGATGAAATTGAAGAATATTTGAATGAAAAAAATACCACAATGCTCAATCAACAATTGCTCAAATTACCAGAAATTAGAGTTCTACAAACACCTAGGTTTTTTAATGTAATAAATGAAAGAAATAGATTTTATGAAGAAACATGATTTTTCATTTTATTTATTAGTATTTTTTCATTGTTAATTGCTACAATTGTTATCTTATTCTTAGTCTTATAATATATTGTATAGGGGTGTAGTTTAATGGTAGAACCACAGTCTTCAAAACTGTTTGTGTGGGTTCAATTCCTGCCACCCCTGCCATAATGATTTTTTTAATAAATATTTTGACATTTCTAATACTAAAATTGATTAGAAACACCGATAACTCTTTGGATTTTATGCAATATTGATTAATAATTTCCTTGATTTGAATAAAAAATAACCTTCTGGTGATAATTTTGTATATAAAACTATAAAGAGGAAATTAAAAAAAGGAATGTCCCAAAATGTAAAAATTGCTGCATAAACAGACATTTGGAAAAAATTTTGATTGTTAATTAAATAGACATTTGGGAAAATCTTTTATATACTAAAGTATATATGTTTTAAAAGTTGATTTTTTCACCGGGGGGGGAAAAAAGGTAATAAAAATCAAATTAGTATTTGAGATTGATGGTTCTACTTGACATAGAAAAACAGATCCAGATTCAGTTAGGCGAGATACATTAAAAAATGAAATATTAAAAAAATGCGGTTTATCTTTAGTGAGATTTCCTACAAAAGGTGGACGTAATGAAGAAGAAAAAAATTATAAATGTGATAAATGAAGTATTTTACCCAGATGAGGGATTAATTAAAGAAGCAGAGACATTATAATATAGGAAGACTAATTTCAATAAGAAAAAAATAAATATAATAAATGTGTGAGTGAATATGATATTAAAATACAGAAACGTATA
>JAITPC010000009.1 GCA_031289655.1 Mycoplasmataceae bacterium | reverse complement strand
TAAAAAAATATTTTTTTTCTTATTATATATTACTTAAGTATATATAATATTTTTTATATTTTAATGGTTTTTTTGCTTAAATATTCCAAAATTCCGTTATGTTTTTTGAGGTTAAAAATTAGTTTGTATGAAATTAAATCTTGAAATTTTTTATTTCTTTCATCAACACTAGAATATTTCTTTTCTCCTATTAGCGGATGACCAATAAAATTTAGGTGTGCCCTTATTTGATGGGTTTTTCCTGTTATTAAATGAATTTCTAATAAACTAATGTTATTTTCTATGGAAATTGTTTTATATTCAGTAATTATCTCTTTACTGCTGAATGAAATAGGTTTCTTGCTTATTACTACCATATTTTCACTAGATTTTTTTGTCAAATAATCATGAAGTACACCATTTTTTGGGTCCAAAATACCATAGACATGGCATAAATAATACTTATCAATTTCTTTATTCTTTATTTTTTCTGATAAAATTCTACTACTTTCAATATTTTTTGCTCCAATAATTAAACCTTGAGTATTTCTATCAAGTCGATGAATAAACGAAGGTACAAATGTGGTTTCGTTTTCATTTGATCATTCACCCCTTTTATATAAATATAATAATAAACGATTACATAAGGTGTCTGGGTTTTTGGTATTGTCATCCTGAACAACGATCCCACTTGGTTTATTAACAATGATGATGTTATTGTCTTCATAAACTACCTTCAAATCATTTTTAGCAAGTAGAAAATCATTTTTTTCATTACCGCTTCCTAAAAGTTCATCATTTAAGTAAATATTAACCACGTCATCAATTAAAACACGATAATCGATTTCCGCCTTCTTATTATTTACTTTTATCCGTTTGTTTCTAATATGTTTATAGATTGACGGTAATGAAAGTCTGGGTAAAGCCTTCCTAATAAATTTGTCAAGTCGTTGATTAGCATCATTTTTTTTAATAGTAATATTTTTCATAATGATTTATTTAAGTTTTTTTAATATTTTATTTTGTAATTCAAACATAATGTGTTGCTCACTCTTATTTTTATGATCATAGCCAAAAAGGTGTAATAGACCATGAGTAAAAAGCAGTGATAATTCATAAGCAATACTTCAATGGTGTTTTTTAGCTTCTTTTGTGGCATAATCATAGGCAATATAAATTTCCCCTAATAATTTTTTATTATTACTATTGTCATTTAACAAACAAAAACTTAAAACATCAGTTTGTTCATTTATTCCACGATAAATTGCATTAAGATTTTTAATTTTTTTGCTGTCAATTATTGTAACTTCATAAAGATAAGCATTTTTATTGTCTAAAAATTTATTAACATAGGTATTTATTTTTTTAAAATCACTAATGTTTTTCTTAGTAATTTTATTCATTTTATCATTGATTTCAAATTTAAGCATTAGAGGTATAATATTATTATAGATGTCAATCAGCGAGAAAATAGAAACTGAAAATAATCTCCATTTTAGGTGAACGAAACATACCTTTTTATTGGCAAATACATTAGTTATTCTCTCAATTGCAATTAGTTGAATCATTAATTTTAAGTTAAGTGAAAATAATGCTTCACAAAACCCTAATTTAAAATATTTACCATTTATGATTATGACACCATTAGCAATTATTGTTTGGTTCCTTGGTTTTTATTTCAATAACAAGGATATTACAATCATTAAGGCAAGTATAGAAAAAAAATATTTTAAATACTATTTTATTTCTAATGTTTTATTTTTTATTTTTGTCTTAATCTCTACTTCGTTATATATTTTTTTGATTATGATTTTTCCACAGCAAATTAGTATGACAATTGGTTACATTATTTGTTTATCTGTTAGCGGTGCATTTGGTATTGCTGTAGTAACGCTAAACAAATATAGTTTATACATGATTGAGTATAATATATACAAGAAACGTTATGGTGAAAAAAAATAATTCAAGCACAAAAATCTCATTTGCTGAGTATGCGGTGCTTGCTTTGGCTTTCATTTATTCTATTATTTTAATTTTTGTGATGATTAATGGTGCTTTCACAACAAGTGGAAGTATTGATTCTCATTATTTTTTAATGTTTACTACTCAAACAAATATTTTTTGTGCAATTTGAATGCTTTTATTTTCTTTCACAATATTTATTCGTAACAAGAAATATGTACAAATTATTAAAAACAAAAGCTTAGTAAATAGTTTAATGTTGGCTATTACTATGACTTTTTTGGTTGTTGCTCTTTGGTTAAATCCGATTTGAAAGGGAAGTTGAATTGAGGGAACAAGTGGTTCTTTATTTTATACTCATATGCTAACAATGGTTATTATGTGAATGATTTTTATGCTAAGCAAATTTGAAGGAAAATATAATTGAAAGTTAAATTTTAGTGCATTAATTTTTCCACTAGCATATTTTTTATTTTGTGGTTTAGTATCATGGTTTATTTCCGGATGAGTAGCTTATGATTTTTTAGATCCATCAACATTTGGTAACACAAAGAATTGTGTTACTTGAATTATTTATATTGGTGTAATCATGGTTTTATCTGGTGTGTTTTATGGAGTAGGGTTTGGAATAGATAAATTACATAGTTGTTTCCAAAAAAAAGTGGAGTAATTTAAAATTAAAGCACCACAAATCCCCCCCCCCCCGGTGTATATAATCTAGTTATGAATAAGACAAAAATTGGATTTAGTTTATTAGGAATTGCTCTAATTGGGGGGGGGCATTGGTCTCTTAACAAGTTTAACTAGTTGCAATGACAAAACCAAGGATAAAAGCATTGATTTAGTTGATCTTAAATTTCCTGATGATAATATCAATGGCAAGAAGATTGTTTTTGATACAAGTTGCAATTTTTCTGCAATAGATTGGGGATACGACAATGACCTAATATTAGGTATTTATGCTAATTTTGATACAGATATTTATTCCTATGAAGGTATAATGATAAGACTTACAGCTGATCCTACACTTGCTACTATTTGTTATGAACAATGCTTGAAAGGTCAAGATCCAACGATAAGAGAATGTTTTTATGAAGATAATATTTGAAAAAATGATGGGTACATATTTGGTGGATACAATGAGACATATCCTAATTGCTTTTATTGTTCTACTCCGTGAAACGAAGATTGAACTCTAGGCATTCCTGATTACTATGACCAAAATTGTTTTAGAGGTCTTGCTGTTGTTTATTTATAAATTTGCATCACACCATTTAAGAAAAAATATATTATAATTAAATTAACATTAGTTTTACTAATGCTGGAAGTTCTTTGAAAACTAAATAGAATCCGTCAATTTACGAGAGTTTGATCCTGGCTCAGGATTAACGCTAGCGGTATGCATAATACATGCAAGTCGAACGGATGTAGCAATACATTAGTGGCAAACGGGTGAGTAATATGTATTGAATTTGCCCTTTAGAGGGAAATAACTAGTCGAAAGATTAGCTAATATTCCATAGGTAATAAGTTCGCATGAATTTATTATTAAAGTTGGGTTAAACCAACGCTTTAGGATAACAGTGCATCTTATCAGATAGTTGGTGAGGTAATGGCTCACCAAGTCAATGACGAGTAGCTATACTGAGAGGTAGAATAGCCACAGGGGAACTGAGACACGGTCCCCACTCCTACGGGAGGCAGCAGTAGGGAATTTTTCACAATGGGCGAAAGCCTGATGGAGCAATACCGCGTGGATGATGAAGGTCTTTGGATTGTAAAATCCTTTTATTAGGGACGAACGATTTTACTAGGAAATGAGTAAAAAGTGACTGTACCTTTTTGAATAAGTAACGGCAAACTTCGTGCCAGCAGCCGCGGTAATACGAAGGTTACAAGCGTTATCCGGATTAACTGGGTGTAAAGGGATGCGTAGGTGGATTAGTAAGTCTGGCGTTAAATATTGCAGCTCAACTGTAATATGCGTTGGAAACTATTAATCTAGAGTGAGATAGAGAGTTGTAGAACTCCATGTGGAGCGGTGGAATGCGTAGATATATGGAAGAATACCGGCAGCGAAGGCGACAACTTAGGTCTTTACTGACACTTAGGCTCGAAAGTGTGGGGAGCAAATAGGATTAGATACCCTAGTAGTCCACACTGTAAACGATGATCATTAGAGTTTTGTATGATATACAAGACTTATAGCTAACGCGTTAAATGATCCACCTGAGTAGTACATTCGCAAGAATGAAACTCAAACTGGAATTGACGGGGACCTGCACAAATGGTGGAGCATGTTGTTTAATTCGTCAACACACGTGAACCTTACCAGGATTTGATCCTATGCAAAGCTTTAGAAATAAAGTGGAGGTTAACATAGAGACAGGTGGTGCATGCTCGTCGTCAGCTCGTGTCGTGAGATGTTGGGTTAAGTCCCGCAACGAGCGCAACCCCTTTCGTTAGTTAATTTATCTAGCGATACTGCCTACGAAAGTAGGAGGAAGGTGGGGATGATGCCAGATCAATATGCCCTTTATGTCCTGGGCTACAAACGTGCTACAATGGTTGGTACAAAGAGTCGCAAACTAGTAATGGTAAGCTAATCTCAAAAGCCAATCTCAGTTCGGATTGAGGATTGCAATTCATCCTCATGAAGTTGGAATCATTAGTAATCACGAATCAGACATGTCGTGGTGAATACGTTCTCAGGTCTTGTACACACCGCCCGTCGCACTATGAGAGCCGTTAATACTTAAAACCGTTTAGATAACTTTATTGAATCGGACGTCTATGGTAGGAACGGTGATTGGAGTTAAGTCGTAACAAGGTACCCATACGAGAACGTGTGGGTGGAACACCTCCTTTCTTCGGAGTTAATTTTTAACACGATTTATCGTGTACACAATAAATCTATAACATTGTACCCAATTCTTTAAGATTAATACAATGATATAGTCGGATTCTATTTAGTTTTGAGAGAAACTTTCTAAAAATAATAAAGATGTCCAAGTGGCATCTTTTTTATTTATCAATAAATATTTAGAAAGGTTTGCTATCACAAAACTGGCATTTTTCAAAAAAAGTTAGTCACTTAACACTTTTTTGCACATACTATTATGTAGGATATGACAAGAAAATATAGAATTAAGAATGCGAAAAATAATAAACAATTAATAGGTGACGAAATTGAACTAGAGACTATAATTAAAAGGAAAATGAATAAAATACTGGATAAAACCATTATTGTCAATAAAAAGCCTAATGCTGTAAATGGCAAAAGAAAAACTCTGGAAGAAAAAATTACTAATGCTATTGCTACAATAGTTCCTCAGTTGATAACTAATGCTGTTGCTCCTGTCATGATGAGATTAGACGGTATTGATAAAAGATTAGATAATTTAATTAAAAACAATAACTTAAAGGAATAATTACACCACAATTCCCCCCCCCGGTGTATATAATCTAGTTATGAATAAGACAAAAATTGGATTTAGTTTATTAGGAATTGCTATAATCGGGGGGGGGAATTGCCCTTTCATCAGTCTTAATTGCATGTAGTTGCAATCAAAAATCAAAAGATTTTGGAATTGATATTACTAAGATATATCAAGATAAATATTTAGGAATTTTGTATGATAATGATGCGAGTTCTATCATAAGTGCAGCAAATAAATGAAATGCTTGTACTTTGATGAATGATATTGAAGTTAGTATTGCTGAAGTAGGAGAAAATACTGCCAAAATAGTTGGTATTGAACCCTATTATTATGGAACAGTAAATGTTACATTTGATGTTGGCCAATATGACATTTGTGATTGGGTAGATCAAAATGTT
>JAITPC010000014.1 GCA_031289655.1 Mycoplasmataceae bacterium | reverse complement strand
GGAAAACTTATTGACACATCCAAAAATACAAATAGTTCAACTAATTTATCTAGCCAAACAACAAATATGGCAGAACAAATTGATGAAAGTAAGGTTGTTTCTTTACTTCAGAGTTTAAGTGAAACTGGCGAGATTTGTGGCGGTTTAAAGGCAGCTATTTCGGCATTAAATTTTGTCCAGTCTATTATCGATATGCTTGCCGTTGTATCGAACATTATAATCCTAAATTTTACTTTGGTTACCATTTTTTTGGCAGTTGTTGCAATGGATATTGCAGCTGGAGTTATGTCCGCATTAGAGGCAGCAGACCAATTTGACAACTCGAAGAGGGAAAAACTTTTATCAAAAGCAATTACTGATTGAACAATTCAAGTTAATTATCCAGTTTCTGCTAATGATGTTTCAAGTTTAAATAATGATTATCAAACCTATGAAAACGCTAATACCTCAGCAAAGATTTTGGCGCAGGCCGAGAATGTCAATGAAGACATTTCTGAAATCACTAAAGTATTACAAAAAAATAATTTAACGTCTTTTGTTTCAAAACTTTGTGAAATATGTGAAATCGAAGTTAGCGAAACAGATCTTCAAAAATCGCTAGTATTAACTGAAGATGTTTGCGACAATGCTATAGTTTTTGCAGTACTAAATACTCTTATTTCTCACACTGCCATGTTTTATTTTGAAAATAGGCTTGTTAATGGTGATCTCCACGTTTTCGCCGATTGCAGTGAAGAGGTTATATTAGATCCGATGACAGGACGACCTTTCCAACCATATATTAATCGTGCTGGAAATTGAGAAGGAATAGTTAGAGGTAATCAATGAGAATATTCAAGGTTTATGCGAAGAATTTACAGATTAGATGCGCTTGTTATTGGTTCGCCACTTAGCAACTATGATCCAGCCTTGTGCCGAACCAGAGATGTTGGATTAATTCAACGAACGTGCCATGCTTCTCGTGCCGGTGCCGTCGAGGAGTTGACACGTCTTGGAACCGTAATGCGTAATGGACTGCCACTAACAACTGTTACTGCAGACAGTTTAAGAGGCCGATTTTTTATTTGACTTAATTATGATTATGGAACAATAATGATGGGACTGCAAGGTAATACAGGTTGGCTGGCAAGAGAACTACCGAAATATATGAACAAGATAAATATTATAGGAATGGTTACTGCTTTGATAACCATACTTCTTGATTTTGTTGCATTACATTTTACTCACGTTGAAAATGAATTGATGGAAGATTTAGCTGAAGCAATAACCGGCGAAAGACCAGACTTTGATAATTGACTAACTAATTTGTTCAAATAATAAAATTATTTAAATTAGTGTATATGTTTTCATAAAAGTAAAATATTATATATAATATCATTAACATTATTACATGATGTTAACTTGTCTAAGTAGACATTATCCAAAAGCGAAACATGGCAAAATACGAAATTGATCTAATTATCAAAGGAAGCTTAAAAGAGGCAGAAGTTAAATCTATTGTTAAAGAGTATGAAAGTTTAATAAAAAAGGAAAAAGATTTTAATGTTGATAATGAAATGGGAAATAAATTGCTTGCTTATAAAATACATGGTGAAAGTAATGGGTATTATTTCATTTATAATTTTGAATCTGAAGATCCATCGATTATCAATGAATTTAGAAGATTAGCTGATTTAGATACTAATGTTCTAAGATTATTGATTATCAATTTAGAAAAAATATATGGGTACAAAGCTTCAATAAATACTAAAAAAATTGAAAAATCTAAAAAAACAGAGTCTATTTATAAGACTAAACAAGAAGGATATAAAAAGAATAAAAATATTGAAGCCGAAGCTGTCGAAGAAATCCTTGATTTAGAGGGTGGCAATGAAAGTGAGGAGATAGAAAATGAATAAAGTATTTTTAGTGGGAAGATTAAGTTCTGATCCAATTAGTAGAACAACAGGTACAGGAAAAGAAGTTGTTAGTATTACATTGGCTGTTAATGATAATAGAAACAAGGATGAATCGTTTTTCTTCCCATGTGTTGCATGAACCACAAGTGCTAATTTTATTAACACATATTTAAAGAAAGGGGATATGGTTGCGGTTGACGGCAGATTAACAAAAAGAAGTTATGTTAATAAAGAAGGGAAAACAACATATATTACCGAAATAATGGTTGATACAATTAATTCGTTAGTTAAAAACAAAAGTAATGACGACTCCGGAATATTAAAAAAATATGATAAGCATATTACTGAAAAAATAGAAAATGAGGAACAAGAGGAAGATTTTGCAAATATAATTCATAATGTTAATGGAGGAAATAACTAATGATTAAAAAAATAGAACCGAGAATTATGGGCACATATAAAAAACAATGTCATTGCTGTGCCAGTGGTAAAAATTTTATTGATCATAAAAATGTTGATTTGCTTAATAAATTTATTATGTATAATGGTAAAATAAAACCAAGAAGGATATCTAATCTTTGTGCTAAGCATCAAAGAATGGTTTCAAACGCAATTAAAAAAGCTCGATTGATAGCTTTATTGCCATTTGTTAAGGAATAATTTATACAAGTATAATAAAAAATCTTTATTACCTTATTTTTTTATGTTATAATATCATTATGAATAAAACAAAAGTTGGATTTGTTTATATGGGAATTGCTCTAA
>JAITPC010000036.1 GCA_031289655.1 Mycoplasmataceae bacterium | reverse complement strand
GTAATAATTATTGAAGATGCAATTCCAACAGTACCAGCAATAACTGCTGACATTGCTATAATTAACTTTTTGTTTTTCTTTAATAGCGATTTCATCTCTATATTATTATTATATAATAATATGCCCCCCCCACGTGGGGTAGGGCATCTCTTCAATTGATTTACGCTTATTCTATAAGTCTATTCATCTATGTATAATTAAAATATTCATATGAGTAAGGACATAAAAATTATTAAATACATTAAGGATCCTAAACGTGTTGGTGACATAATTTCTATTCAATCTATTAAAACAAATAGTAGCGGTGTAAAAGCCAGGACCACTAAAAGCAAAAAATCCTCGCTCTCAATAAAAGTTGATAAAATAGCTGACAGTCTTGCTAAATTAACTAGTATTGCAACGCAACTTATGAAAGACATCAATGGCATTAAAGAAGAAGTTAAAGAAATCAAAGGAGAGACCAATGGCATTAAGGATATTCTTGAACGTAATAATTTAAAATAAATATGAGTAATAAACAATTAAATAGTATATTTTGTTGTTATCATTGTTAAAAATATAATTTATGTTTTGCAATAACATATTGTTATTATAATTGAAACCGTTACAGCCTGTAACGGTTTGAATAATGTGAATGTTATTCATATTTCTCTATTAATTTTTTTATAAAATTTAAAGATTCTATGTACGGTTTTTTATTGGTTAAATCAATTCCTAAAATTTTAATTGTTTCTAATGGAGATTTGCTCGTGCCAGAAGAGAGAAAAGTATAAAATTTATTCATAATATTTTTTTCTTTATTTATAATTTTGTTCACTAAACATATGGCAGCAATCTGTCCAATTGCGTATTTATAAACATAAAAATTACCATGGTAAAAGTGACTAATTCTAAAAATTGTGCTCAGTCCATAGGAAATAGGTTCTTTTAGTTCCTTCTTTTTTTTGGACGCATATTTATAATTTAAATCTTGATAAATTTCTTTTAAACTTTCCTTAGTGAATGGTTTGGATTCGTTGACAAGTTTATTTGCTTCATATTCAAAATTACTAAAAATAATTTGTCTTGTTGTTGTATTAAAAAAATTATCTAATATTTCTTTAATGAAATTATTTTGTAAAGTTTTATCATCTTTGTATTTTTCTATCATGTATAGACCCAATAATGTTTCATTTAGAATGCTTGGTATTTCTGCTGTAAAAATAGTTGTATCAGCATATACTTTTTGTTTTTTACAATAGTATAGAGAATTCATGCTATGACCAAGTTCATGTGCTAATGTACTAACACTATCATACGTACCATTAAAATTCATTAAAATATAATATTTTTTTAACCCTTTAGTACCACCAATAGAATATGCACCCGAATGTTTGTTAGGCTTTGGCATAAAGGATATTCATTTCTCGTTTAAAGCTTTTTTTAAATTATTAATATATTCATCACCTAATATTTTAAGTGCATCAAGAATACAAGATTTAGATTCATTAACTGTAAATTTAATTTTCTTGTTTGTTAGATTCATAGACAAATCTCAAGGTTCTAATTTTTTAAGTTTTAGCACTTTTTTTAATTTTATATTGGATAGTTTTTTATATTCAATATAAGTAGGTTTGAATTTCTCGACATTTTTGTATAATTTTTGAATAAAATCAATAGTAACTTCATCATAATCACATGTTTTTTCAATATAGTTTTTTCAATTGTGTATTTTAGCATAAGTATTTAACCTTAAATAATTGTAATAAAGTGTTTGGGTTAATGTTGATTCAAAGTTTTTAAATGCTTTATTAAAATTTATTCATGAATTCATTCTTAATATTCGATCGCTATGTTTTAAATTTTCAAATACTTTAGCAGAGGTTAGCAGAGGATTTAATTTATTCTTGCTATCTTTGGCATCAGCAAATTTAATATCCTCATCTACCAATGTTGAAAATATAGAACTAACCGCACCATTGTTGATGCTTATTTTAGATAATAATTTATCTTGTTCTTCATTCAATATGTGTTTTTCTCTTTTGAATAATTGCTCATATGATCGTGTATATTCATTTAATGATTTATCCTTTAAATATTGTCTGATTTTTGATTTGTTTCTGATAATGACATTAACTGTACCAGCAAATTTTTGATTAAACTCATGATTTTTATTATTTAGCTTTTGTTCTCAAGCTAAATAAGTTGGATCAGAGATATTTTCTGATAGTTTATTAGAAATATAATTGGTAAGTCTATTTTCTACCAGTTCAGTCTCATCTCCAATTTTTATTCATTTTTTGAAATTAGCTAAAGATTTATAGAATATGGGTAGCATTTTAATGGTTTCTTCTTGATATTTAATTCATTTGTTATATAAAGATTCTAAGGAGCTTTTGTTCAATAAATCTTCTAAATCCCAATTGTATTTATCATATAAATTATTTTTTATCATTTTGTAATTTTGTGGCAGAAATTAAATTCTTTATTAACATAACTATTGTCATTGGTCCAACTCCACCAGGAACAGGAGAAATCGCATAAACACAGTCCTTAACATTTTCAAAATCAACATCCCCGCAGAGTTTGTTGTTTTCATCTCTGTTCATGCCGACATCAACAATGATTTGATGATTATTCGTATAGGCTTTAGTTATGAATTTGGCTTTCCCAATAGCCGCTACCAAGACATCTGCCCTAGAGCAAATATTGATTAAATTATTTGTTTTGCTATGACAAATGGTTACAGTTGCATTCTCTAACAAAAATAAGGCCGCTAACGGCTTACCAACAATATTACTTCTACCTAAAATTACAACATTTTTTCCTTCCATTTCAATGTGACTACGTTTTAATATTTCAATAATACCGTCCGGTGTACATGGTAAAATACCTTTGAATCTTTTTTTTGCAGTTCAAATTTTACCAACATTTTCTAAATGAAAGCAGTCAACGTCTTTAATTGGATTAATGGTTTCAATAATTTTATTTTCATCAATATGACCAGGCAATGGCAATTGAACCAATATTCCATTAACATTCTTATCATCATTTAAATTTTTAATCAGTTTTATTAATTCTATTTCAGCTATATTTTCTTCGAGATGTTTTAATTTTCCGTTAACTGCAAGTTTTTCACACAATTTTAACTTATTTCTCACATAAACATTACTAGCCTGGTTGTTCCCAATTTGTATAATTACAATCGAGGGAATAA
>JAITPC010000017.1 GCA_031289655.1 Mycoplasmataceae bacterium | reverse complement strand
GTTTTAGTTAAGGCAGATAAAACTCCTGTTGGAACGCGTGTTTTTGGCCCGATAGCAAGAGAAGTTAAAGAAGCTGGATTTAGTAAAATCGCTTCTTTAGCGACCGAAGTTTTATAATTTTTTAATGGAAGTCAAGCACTTATATATACACATTCCATTTTGTAATTCTATATGTACATATTGTGATTTTACAAGATTTGTTTGTAACGAATCAATTAAAACGAAATATATAAATAAAATAATTAGACAAATTAATTTAAGGTTTGATAAAAAAAATAAATTAGATTCAATTTATATTGGCGGTGGAACCCCAAATTGTTTGAATGAACAATTATTAAATAAATTATTAGGTGTTTGCAAAAAATTAGTTAGTACTAAAACAGAGTTTACGATTGAATGCAACCCTGAATTAATTACAAAACAACAAGCATTGACATTTAAAAGTAATAAAATTAATCGAATTTCTTTGGGAATACAATTTTGTAATAATAAATTATTAAAAAAATATGGTAGAAAAACAACTATTTTGTCATGTGAACAAGCTATTAGGATACTTCAATCTCACAATATTAGTAATATATCGGGTGATTTTATTTATGGGCTAAATGAACTAACAAAACATGATATTAAAAGTAACATCGAGTTTATTAAAAAAAATAAATTAACTCATTGTTCGTTTTATTCTTTGGAAATAAAATCTGGTTCATTATTGAATAAAGGAGGTTATCAAATAAATGACGAAAAAGTAGAAGAAGACTTATCGAATATTGAAAAACAATTAAAATCAATTCATTTTAATCGATATGAGATATCGAATTGGTGTTATAATCAAAAATATGAATCAATTCATAATAAAGCATATTGGTTGACAAAGGAATGAATAGGAATAGGACTTGGGGCCAGTGGTTTTGAAAATAGGAATTTGTATCAAAATATTGGAAGTTTATATAAATGAGCTAAAAATAATAACCAACTTTCATTGAAAGATTATTATTTTCAAATCATAATGATGGGATTAAGAATGAAGAAAGGTATCGATTTAAAAAATAAAGTTTATAAGAAAGCATATGAATTTTATAAGAATAAAATAAAGTATACTCATATTGTAAATAATTGTTTAACATGCAATAATTTTAATTTATTGAATTTATCAATCATTGATTGTTTGTAATTTTAGTTATTTGCTAACATTGAATCTAAAATAACAAACATCCCCATCCTTTACTATATATTCTTTTCCTTCAACTCTTAATTTCCCGTTCTCTTTAACTTTCAATTCGTTTCCATAGGCAATTAGGTCATCACAACTCATGATTTCAGCTCTAATGAATCCTCGTTCGATGTCTGTATGAATTAACCCTGCGCACTCCTGAGCAGACATTCCTTTAATAAAACTTCATGCCCTTGTTTCATCCATGCCAAATGTAAAAAAAGTTTGTATTCCTAATAAATCATAAGTCGAGTTAATTAAAATATCTAATCCAGTTTTATTAATTTTTAAATCCTCCATAAAAACTTTCTTTTCATTATCATCTAATTTTGAAATTTCATATTCCATAGCTATAGCTAATGGGATAATTTTGTGCTTGTCGCCAATATATTTTTTTAAATTAATGAAGTGTTGATTATTATTTGGTTCGCCGATATCGCTTTCATCAATATTGGCAATATACAGGATTGGTTTAATTGTTAATAGGTTATATTGCTTAACAATTTCCATCTCTTTACCATTAAAAATGTTTTTATCAATAAAATTACTAGACTTCAGTAAGTTCATAATTTTTTTAGCAATTTCTAATTCAAACATTGCTACTTTATCGCCACTTTTTGCTTTTGATGAAATTTTACTATATCTTTTATCCATAGAATCTAAGTCAGCAATAATTAGTTCGGTATTAATAATTTCACAATCTCTAATTGGATCAACATTTTCCATGATATGCGTGATACTACTATCATTAAAACATCTAACAACATGACAAATAGCGTCAACTTCTCGAATATTGGCAAGAAATTGATTCCCAAGTCCTTCACCCTTACTTGCGCCTTTAACTAATCCAGCGATATCGGTAAAATAACATAATGCAGGTGTTACTTTGTTTGGATTAATTAATGCCGCTAGTTTATTTAATCGGTCATCATTAACTTTTACTACACCAACATTTGGCTCAATTGTTGCAAATGGATAATTAGCTGCCTCTACCTGTGAATTTGTAATGGTATTAAATAAAGTTGATTTTCCGACATTGGGCAAACCGACAATCCCTGCTGATAGTTTCATTAATCGTTATTATTATTGTAAAATAAACTTTTAAATTTTTTAAAATTTTCAGAGTTTCTTATTTTTTTTCAAGCAGCCATTTCTTTATTTCTAACCGCATCACGTGTAAGTCCCATCACTTTAGCTGTTTCATCCAAGCTTAAGGCGTCAACTTGGTTGCTGCCGACCCCTGTTCTTAATTTCATTACCATAAATTCATCAGACTCTAATACTTTTTTCATCGCATCAAAAATTATTTTATTCTTTTCTTCTCCGATAAAGCTTTTTTCTGGATCATCGCCCACTTCATCTTTAATAAAATCACTTACGTGACTTTCATCATCCGTTCTTAATTCCTTATCCAATGACACAGGTGCTACTGAAATTCTTTTAAGTTCAATAATTTTTTCTTGTGAATAATTATCTTTCGTATCAGCCGATAAAGCGTTAGCGAGTTCACTAATTGAAGGCTTTCTTCCTAATTGATTTGTTAATTTTTCTTCAGCATTTTTAATATTGTTGATCATTTCAGAAATGTGAATTGGTGTTCTAATAGTTTTACCATAATCAGTGATTGTAGAAGTAATTGCCTGTCTAATTCACCAAGTTGCATATGTACCTAATTTCGTATTTTCGCTTGCTTCAAATTTATCAATTGTTTTGATCAATCCTAAATATCCTCGCAAGATAAGGTCTTGCAAATCAACTCCTTTATTCATATACCGTTTGGCAATTGAAACAACGAGACGAAGATTTGAATAAATTAAAATATTCCTCGCCTTTTCACTTATTTCTTTGTCCTTACTTTTCATCAATTTAACGTATTTTTTTTCTTCTTCCTCCGTTAAAGGTTTAGAAAACGAAATGGTGTTAGCAAACATATTCATCAGGACTTCATTAACCTTTAAATTCTTATTATTAGTTTTTTTGATAATCATTGTTAGTGCATCGCTAAAAGCATTATCATTCTCTTTTGAATTACCAATAACATTCACATTATTAACTTCTAGTGTGTCAATAATGCTAGCGATTTGCTCTTCTTCTAGTTTGTAACCTTCAAACATTTTTAATATAACCCCTATTCTAATTGAACTTTTACTATTAGCATTTAATTTAATCTTTTTTTTAAAAATATTTGCGACAATCGCATCAATTTCTGGTTTAGAAATTTTTTTATTTATCGCAGTTGCAACATTCTTAGGCAAAATAATCTTTTTTTTATTTTTAGTAAAAACTTTAATCTTTTTAGTTTTATTAATTATCTTGGGTATTTTATGAATCTTTGTTACTTTTTTGTTTTTAATAGGCTTGATGATTTTTTTCTTACTAATCACTTTTTTAATATTTTTTTTTATCTTCAACTTATTTTTGTTCACTTATCTATATTATAATCTTATAAGTATGCTCTGGTGTCGGAATTGGCAGACGAAGTAGACTCAAAATCTACCGTTAGCAATAACTTGTGGGTTCAAGTCCCACCCAGAGCACCAAAATAATAATGAACGATATTGAAATGATTATTTGTATATCAACCATTTTTTTAATTATTCTAGTTGTGATAGTTTTATTTAAAAAAAGAGGTTATACTATAAATAATTTAAAAGGTAAAATGGGTGAACATCTTGTGAAAAAATACTTAAAGATGTTAGGCGACAATTACAAAATTTTCAATGATATTTATTTAGACGATCATGGCAAATCAGTGCAAATAGATCATGTAGTTATTTCACAATTTGGAATTTTTTGTATTGAAACTAAAAATTACAAAGGAAAAATTTATGGACATTCTTATGAATTTTATAATCCGATTAAACAAAATCTTTCACATTTAAATGCATTAAACAAAACGCTAGGGATTAAATGAAGTGAGAATTTAGTAGTTTTTCTAAATCGTGCTTCTAAATTGAAAATAATAAACAATAGTACATTTTGTGGTTATCCCAGCGATGCCATAAAACATATTTTAAGTTTTAAAATTAAAATTTACACAGCACAAAAAGTCTTAGAACTTTCTAACAAGCTGTCATCTATGAAAAAGAAAAATACTTGTGTTGTTAGATACAAACATCTTAAACAAGTGAAACAAAATAGGAATAATCAAACAGTAATGAGTTAAAATAATGGTTTATGAGGTTCTTGTATTTTTAAACCAGAATATTTTGTTTTTTTAATGAATTCATAAGCAATGATTGCCACACAATTAGAAACGTTTAAACTTCTAACATTGCTAGTTATAGGAATACGAATAGTTTTATTCTTGTTTGCTTTGAGAATGAGTTTGTCTATACCTATTGATTCTTTGCCAAATAAAATATAAATATTTTTTTTATTAGATTTAATTTTTTCTGGTGTATTTTTGCCATACC
Organism: Mycoplasmataceae bacterium; assembly: GCA_031289655.1. Lineage (GTDB taxonomy): Bacteria > Bacillota_I > Bacilli_A > Mycoplasmatales > Mycoplasmoidaceae > Malacoplasma_A. The sequence goes on along the minus strand of JAITPC010000017.1, from coordinate 24,155 downwards.
TCGTAATAAAATAAATATCATAACTTTGTTTTTTTATCGATTTAATGAATTCGTTATATGAATCATGCTCAAATATTTTCAATTTATCCCAATAATTAACTCCGCTTCTTTTTAATTCGCTCATTTTTTTATTAAAAATAAAACCATAAGGTCTAATTAAATGTAAATTTGCATTGAAGCCAACACAAGTTCTAGCGATGTTGCCTGTATTTTGTGGAATTTCTGGTTCTAGCAAAACTATGTTCAACTTAGTTTGGGGCATTTCAGCTTGGTAGAAAAACTCCAAAATAAGTACCACACAAAACTATAGCAACTAGTAGCATCAACGTGGAAATTAAAAGAATTAAAATAAACACTAAATGGAAAGAAAGAGATTTGTAAACATTATTTATTCCTGCCATTCAACTAATGACAATTACTAGTAATGGAATGGCTGGAATACATGCTGCAACATAGGAAAATATTTTACCAGATAAGGCTACATTTCTCATTCATTCAAAATGATTGGTCCCACTATTGTGTTTTAGGCAAATGTCTGTGAAGACAATAAAACATATACTACCAGCCAAACAAATTGCAATGTAGATAAAATAAAAAAGTCATATAAGTATTAAACTTTTTTTATTTTCTAATTTATTGTCTAATCATGCTTTTAATTTTCCAAATTTGCTATCGCTAAATATTTTTTGTTTATTAAATTTACTAAAGTTTATTTCAACTTCTTTTCCACTTAATTTGGATATTTTTTTCTCTTCTTTTTTTGATAAGTTTAATCCTGAGTTATCATCAGCTTTAAATTCCTTAACACTTGTAAATTTTCCAACATTTTCGTTTATATCTTGATTTTCTTTTGTAAGTACTTTATCAGGCTCTTTAAAATTAATCTGTTCATCAATAGCAGATTTTGGAATTTCTACTTCCTTCCCATTATTTTTTTTATCATTAGCCATTTATAATATTATTATATATTATGCTTAAATCATTAAAAAAAATGATAAAATTAAATCTTAAAGACAAAATTTTATTTACAATAACAGGTTTGATTATTGTTGTTATTCCTAGTTTAATTATGTCATTATGAGTTAGAACCTTGCCGCCTGCTGGTTTTGGAACTGAAACCAATCCATATCCTTGAGGCAGCCAAACAGATTTTATACACATATATGTAACAACTAATCCTGGAATTGCTTTTAGTTTTCTAAGCAATCAAAATGTAGTATTAGTTTCATTAATACAACTAATTATTTCGTTAGCAGTATTAGTTTCAATATTTTTCTTTGCCAATAAAAGAATTTACACATTTACACTTTCAGGAGTTGTTTTCGGTGGATTATTTAATTTTTTTGATCGATTAATTCCCAAGGTAATTGGGGGGGCAACAATTAAAAATGAAGTTTTAGATTATTTGCAGTTTAATACTGGCTTTGATGCAATTTTTAATGTTCCCGATATGTGTGTGGTCGGTGGTACTAGTTTGTTTGTTGTTTCGGTTATTGTGTGCGTTATTTTTGATTTGGTAAATGAAACTAAAATTAATAAAAATAAACCAATTAATTTTTTCATTGATACAACACAAAAAAAGTGCAATATGTCTATTTTTCAAGATAATAAAAATATTTATAGCAAATCTATTGTCACAAATAATAATTTAACAGATTTAGTTATTGAATATATTAAAAAAGTTTGTGTCAAAGTCAAAATAAAACCAGAGCAAATTAACAATTTTTATTTAACAACAGGACCTGGAAGTTTTACTGGTAATAGGATCGGAACCATTATTGCAAAAACCTGGGTTAGCATTGGAGAAAGCATTAACTTTTACACCATTGATTCCAATTATTTGCAAACAAAGGGCAATGATATTTCTATTTTAGATGCAAAAGGATCAAAATATTACGTTGGCATCTATAAAAATAATAAATTAGTTGGTAAAGTCAAAATTCTTTCAATTGATGAAATTGAACTTATTAAAAATAAAAGTAAACTTGATGTATCCAAAGACTTTGAAGGTATAGATATTTTTAAGCAACTTTTTTTTCATATTAAAGATTTTAAAAAAGTTGATTGAAAAAAAATTAAACCAAATTATATTAAGCCTGCAATTACAAAATAAAATAATATTTTATTACACTTATAATTTTTATGCGCCCATAGTTCAATGGATAGAATGTCTGGCTTCGAACCAGAAGGTTATGGGTTCAACTCCTGTTGGGCGCGCCAATTTACAACTCAAATAATTTATTTATTCGAGATTTGAAGGGTTCTTTAATATTAAGAGTTTTGGCAAAATGTATAGTTTTATCTAATAAACTTTGGTCATTAGATAATTTAGCAATAAATTTTATTATATGAATCAATCTAAAGTTTTCTTTTTTAACTTGTTCATTAAAAATAGAAAAATATAAGTTGCATAATTCTTGTGTTGCATATTTAACCGGAAGATCATAAATGACAATATTATGAGATATGTGGTTTCTTACGTGAATAAAGTTTTTAATTAAATCAACAAATCCTTTATAGTGTTTGGATTCAATGTTAAAATTATTAATAATTTTACCTCTTATTTCTTCGCATGAAGCGATGAGAAAAGAAAAAGTAACAGAAAAAGATCAAGTTAGACACATCATATCTAATGGAACATTATTTCATTTTAAAACTTCATCTTTTTCATTTCAATTAACCATTTTTTTAATAGTTTTATTTGAGTCTAAAAATTTTGTCATACGAAATAAAAAAGAGCGATATTCTGTATGTGGTTCAACTGTTGAAAGATTTCTTAAAATCTTATTTTTAAGAATGTTCTCATCTATTTTTAAAAGGCACTTATCTTTTATATCAAAAACATTAATTGTTTCATTTGAAACATTTGTATTAATAATTTTTTCTATGCATAATAAATCTTTAAAAATATGAATAGCCAAGTTTTTATCAAATGTATAAAGAGCAATTATTTCTCTACTTTCAACATTAGTAAATTCTCCTTGATTATTTAAAAAAAAATCACTATATTCATCTATAAAAGTATTAACATTAAAATTTTTGATGTAAAATTTTAATTCATCATCATTTGAAATTATTAATCCTTTTCGTTTGAGCTCATTTAGGGTTAAATCAGTATCTACAATCGCCATTATACATAATGATTATAACGCACCATGGTATTTTATTTATATAGTATATATGACATGAATTACAATATATAATCTTAACATGGAGTTTACAAAAATTATTATTAAACCATACAATACTGAAAAATCATACAAAATGCAAAGTTTATTAACTCCGAAATATGCTTTTGTTGTTGATCCTAAGGCTAATAAATATGATATTAATATTGCTTTTCAATCAATTTATGGCTATAAACCAGTTTCTATTACTACTCAATTAAAAAAACCAGCTAGCATTAGGACTGGTACAGCCAAACCTGGCGTTAGTAAATTAACGAAAATTGCCTATGTTACCTTAGCTAAAGGCGTTAAATTAGCTCCAAATGAAGAGGAACAAGGAAAAGGACAAGAGGTTATTGCTGAAAGTATTACTTCTAGCGCTAAAATTGGATCTGCAGAACCAGCTGTTATTAAAAAAGAAAAACAAGTTAAGTCTAAAAAAACATCTACTAAATAGATTTTTTTATTCTTCCTTTATTGAGGAACATATGAAATGTTAGGAAATTCAGATTTTAATAAAAACATAGTACGTGCTGATGAACTATCAAAAGTAAGTTTATATCAATCTGCATCAGTTTCAATCGCTAATGAGTTTGAACTAGTGATTAATCAAATACTCGATTCGAAAATACCAGTTAGGGATACTTCCATATAGACACCAGTAGTGTCAAAAAAAGCTTGTGAATTTAAAATATTGTTATATTGATAGTTATTTTTATAGTATTCTACATTTCCATCAAGAATGAAATCATTTATCACGTCAATCATAACATTTGAATGTAAAATAGATGCACCATTTCAAATGGTATATTCATTTTTACTAGATAAAGAGAATTTGCCCGAATCGAAGTAATTTTTTCATTGATATAAATAACCACCATCAAAATAATGTTGAACTGTATAGTGATTAGCTAAAAAAATCTTTCAATCTTGTTGTGAGTAAAGAATATCATTTCCTTCATATATATTTTCTAGGATACGATTTTCTAATAATTTTGGAATGTCTTTAACATCATATTTAGTGGATTTACTTTGAGTAGTGCAACTTTTAATACCTAAAAGTAAACCTACTCCAAGGCCAATTATTCCACAACTTATTCCAATAAAAGATTTAATCATAATCCCTTTATTTCAAGTCTTGTGTTCTTTATTGCTAGTTGGATTAATTTTCTTAGTCATATCTAGTATATAAAATTTATTTTTTCTTTTTAATAGCTAAGATTTTTTCTTTACCTTTGGTAGAAGTCTTACCTTTATTATTTTTATCTTCTTTTTGTTTTTCTAATTTTATCTTTTCATATTCCTCTGCCGTTACATTAATTGGCCGTGCATATCTACATTTAGGATATCCAGTACAACCGATAAATTTTTGTCCTCTTTTATTAGTTCGCTCTGCTAAATTAGCTCCACATAACGGACATTTCTCATCCAATATTTTTTGAGGGTGATGATTTTTTTGTTCAGGAAATTCTGCATAGTTACAAGCTGGATAAGCACTGCATCCAACAAAATATATGTGTGCCACACGACTAAAACGTTTTACTAGCGGCGATTTACATTTTGGGCATAATCTTAATTTTCCATGTTCATCTAGAACTTGTTCAGGTTCAGCACGTTTTAATTTTTCTTCAGCAATTTTGATTTCTTTTTTAAATTTTGGCTGGAATGAGAGAACTCATTCTTTTCAATTTTCATCATTACGTGCGATTTCATCCAATCGTCCTTCCATATCTCTTGTAAATTTAGCATCAACAATTTCTGGGAAGAATTTCTCTAGTCCTTCAATAACTTCATTTCCCAATGGATTCATTACATATGCCTTGTTGTCTAAATATGCATACCCACGATCAAGGGCAATTTGTGCCATTGAACGATAAGTAGAAGGTCTTCCAACACCCTGTTCGTCTAATTCCTTGACTAAACTTGCTTGATTATACCTTGGCGGGGAAGCTTTTTTGCCATCTTGAATAAGAATTTGTTTAATTTCTAATTTATCGCCAACTTTATATTTAGTAAAGTCAATTTTTTCATTTCCGACACTATCATCAAATTCCCAAACTTTTCTATATCCTGGATAAATAACTTTACTGCTTCTTGTGAAAAATTTATTTTCATTGTTAATTAATCTCACTGCAGTACTTTCTATTTTTGATGGATTCATGTACGCTGCAACACTTCGTTTCCAAATCAATTTATACAAAGAGTATTCGTCATGAGAAATTTTATTTTTTAGACTATCAGGTGTAAGAAATGGATCAATTACTCTTATACCTTCATGTGCATCTTGTACGTTTTTACCAGCACTAGCTTTAGATTCAAAAGTTCTATAAAAAAACTCCTTTTCACCGAGTTCCTTTGTGATATAACTTTTTGTTTTGTTTACAAAAGAATCAGCCAATCTAATTGAATCAGTTCTTGGATAAGAAATTAGGGCGGTATGTTTCCCATTTAACTTAATTCCTTCATATAATTTTTGTGCTGTTGAAGTAACTTTACCAATGTTCATTCCTAATTTATAAATAGCTTCTTGCTGCATGGTTGATGTTTTGAATGGAACATTAGGATTTCTCATCTTAAGTTTTGGTTCATCTATTTTATAGATTTCACATTTTTTGTCCAAATTATCTTTAAGTTTTTTTGCTGATTCTTCATCTTTGAAACAAACCTCATAAACTTTTTCCTTATCAAAAGTTTTAACCTCATTTTTTTCTTCATCTACAAAATATGTATGTAATCCTTTAAGTTTTGGTGAAAGCTCACGCAATACTATTGGCAAAGTCATATTTTCTAACATTGGTTTAACAACAAATCATTTATCAGTTTTAAAGGCCAGAATTTCTTTTTCACGATCATAAATAAATTTGAGCGCTACAGTTTGCACTCTCCCAGCACTTTGAGCATGTAATTTTTTTCTAACTATGTCACTAAGTCCAAAACCAATCATTCGATCAAGAATTCTTCTCGCAAATTGTGAATGTACTCACTCAATATTTATTTTTCTTGGATGTTGCAATGCTTCATTAACAGCCTCGTCAGTAATCTCATTAAATGTAATACGTTTACATTTCTTTTTATCTTCAGCATTCAACACTTCATAAACATGTCAAGCAATTGCTTCACCTTCACGATCGGGATCGGCTGCCAATCAAATGTGCTTTGCTTTATGGGCAGCAATTGTAATTTGATCAACAATTTGCTGTTGAGTTTTTGACATCGGACCAGCATTTTTTTTAAGTTTATTGGAAATAGTTCAATGAGGTTCTAAGGTTTTTTCGTCATACCCATTACGTTTTGAAAGGTCACGTATGTGCCCAATTGTTGCAATGACAACAAAGCTTTTGGGTAAAAAACCACCCAGAGTCTCGATTTTATTTGGAGACTCAATGATTAACAAATTCTCACTCATACATAAAATTATATAACCAAAATTCTACTTATATATATTTTATTTAATAATATTCATAGGAATATTAGATGTGGTGTCATAAACAACTATTTTACTAACAATTCGATATACAGGATAAATAACAACGAGGTTGATTACAAGCATTAGTGGCAAACAGATTATTCTTACAGCTATTCAAAAGTCTAGTGGCATACCACCTCCTAATTGTTGATCAAATGTCGGCATAATTAATAAATTAATTATTGGTTCAACAAAAACAAGAATTAAGGCAATTGGTAATAAATAAATTAAATATGAATCATCATCATTACTAGTTTTATACAAATTTTGATGTTTTTTTGAGGCTAATTTAAGTTTTCAATTTAAAAAATGTTCATTTAATTCATCAAGACCCTTGGTTTTGGTAAATAATTTTTTGAAGTTAAGAAATTTCCGTTGATTTAACAAACTAAACCTATTTTTTTTTAGGTATAAGATATACAAAATTCATCCAGTAATAATAACCGAAAATATTACCCCATCTACAATGATAATTGCATTTGCCACTGAGATGCTTAATGATTTAGTAAAAAAAGTTAGTGAAAATGGCATACCGCCATTGATGAAACTCAAGTAATAATCAATAAATCCAGCTATTATTGTTCCAATAATTGTTGTCAGGATTAGCACCGGTAATAATTTATTTTTTGATTTAATAATTAGTATTCTAATTAATCCGGCAAAAAATCCATAAGCTAAGGCTGTAATGAAATAACCATAATGAAACATTCCAGCTGTCAGTAAAACAGTTAGAATATCTGTCACTGCCCCAATAAATAGCCCAATAATCGGTCCAAAAATTAGTCCACCAATTTTTATTAGAATACCTTCAATATTTGCTCTTCAGCTAGGATAAACTCTAAATAAGACACCAAATATACCAGAAGATAAAACTATTAGTAGTGTAATAATGGCAATTGAAATCGCAATTACCATAGATATATTTGCTATCCCCTTAGAATTTAATTTTGGAAAAATAAAAAGAATTCTTCGATACTTAAAATATAGATATGTTTTTTTTACCAATAAAAATAAAATATAGCAGCCAACACAGCAAAAGAAAATTATTGTTCCATAGTCCTTAGAACTAATTGTCATATGTCTATTATATAATATAAGTATGGCTTGAACTGTTATTGTTTTACTTATTTTATCAGTCGTTGTTATTGCTTTTGGCTTAATGTTGTCATCTTCTGGAAGTACTGCAGGATTAACGGCGATGAGTGGCCAAGATTTAGAATTATTTAAAAAAACAAAAGATCGTGGCCTTGTTAAATGATTACAAATTGGTATGTACATACTTTTATTGGTAATCTTAATTCTTGTTACATTAACATTAGCACTAAAATGGAGTTAGATTTTAATAAAATATTTGAATTTTTGTCAAAAAAAGAAAATAAAGATAAACTTGCTCAAAATTTTAAATTCACAGACTACAATGATTATGAAAATACAATTAGTTTTGATGGATATAATAACTCATCTAATGGGGTTAAATATATTTACCGTTTTGATAAACCTACTAATCACAAATCCATTGGTTTATTACCAAAATTTCATATTACAATTCCAAAACAATTCATGCCTGAGCCAAATAAATTGTGAGCATTAATTTGGAGCTATTGCTACAAACGAATCAAGTATGAACCAAAGAATTTTAAGGTTGGTGCAAAACTAGTTTTAGAACATTTTTTTGGAATTCATTTTGAAAAACCTGAGAATTATGAAGAAATGAATGAACAAAACAAGGGCGCTGTTGACGAATTTCTGCATATTAATTTAACCAACAGAGAATTAAAAAATCAAATTGCTGACTTAAAAATGCAGATGATTCAAATGACTAAAAAATACGCTGATGATTCAAAATTATTTAATTTAAGAGAAAAAGAAAATAATGTTTTAGCCAGCAATGTTCATAAATATGAAGAACAGATTTTTAAAAATAATATTGTCATTAGTAAAATTAGACAACTTGAGAAGTTAAATTTAGTTTTTGTCAGTGAAATTAAAAATTTCGCTATTAAAATTAAGGGCAAAGATAAAGAAATAAAAGTTCTTAAGAAAACATTAAAAATTAAAAATAAACACATCAAAAAATTACTTTCAAGAAAAAATATACATTTTTCTTTATTGCCTAATGAAAAGAATTTATTGGTTAAATTTGTTTCCAACATTAAAGGTGAGAAATATAAAATATTAGCAAAAAAGATTAAGAGTGTAAAATAAATAAAATGGATGTAGTATTAACAAAACAAATTATTCTTAAGTTAATTAAGGACAATCAAAAACCACTCCCGTTTTATGTACTAATGAAGATTCTGATCAATCATTACAAAAAAGAATTAGGTTATATTGATCAGCAAGAAATAAGTAATTTAATCGATGAGTTGGCAAAAGACAAAACTATTTCTAAAATACAAAGTAAAAAAAGCGATGGTTTTAATTTATCCTTATTTGGTGACGATAAATGAACTAGTCATACTATCAGTGGCAATAAACAAAGTTCGAAAGGTTTTTTGCATGTTAATGCCAATGGCAATGGGTTCATTAGTCTAAATGAAAAACAAAAAGCTATATATTTTGTTAAAGCTGAAAATTTACATAATGCACAAAATGGTGATTATATTGAGTTTGATTATTTTAGTGAACATGTTGATGAGTGAAAATTAATCCCTGCAATTGTAACAAACATTGTACAACATTCAAAAGATTTATTTGTTGGAGAAATTATTATGCAAAATGATAAAAAAGAAGTTAAAATTGATGATGATAAGTTTAATTTAAATGTAATTTTGGATACTTATGACGGTTTAGTTAATGGAACAAAAGTTCTTATTAAAATTGAAAAATATGAAAACGATAAGGCTTATGCAAGTGTTTTTAGAAATATTGGACATAAAAGCGATGTTGGAGTTGACATTGAGTCGATTGTGTATGATAATGGAGTCACCCCTATTTTTTTAGATGAAGTGATTGAATATTCGAAAAATATTAAAGTAGAAATTGATGATTATCAAAGAAAAATTAGAGTAGATATCACTAATAAACCAGTTGTTACAATTGATCCTGCAACTTCAAAGGATTTTGATGATGCTTTTTATTGCGAAAAAACTAATGATAATAAATTTTTATTAGCAGTGCAAATCGCTGATGTTTCGCACTATGTGAAATATGAATCAATTTTAGACAAATCCTCAATCGATAGAGGTTGTTCAATTTATTTGATTGATCGGGTAATTCCAATGGTTCCGCATAATCTTTCAGATGATATTTGTTCTTTAAATCCAAAAGTTGAAAGATTAACATTGAGTTGCGATATGATTATCAATGATAAAGGTGAGTTTGAAAGCATAAAAGTCTTCCCTTCAATTATTAAATCGCATAGAAGGTTTAGTTACGACGAAATAAATGATTATATCAATAAGGAAACTAATTTTAATGATGAAGAAATAGAAGTTAAAAAATCAATTGATGTAGGATTAAAATTAAGTGATATTTTAACAAAAATGAAAAATGAAAGAGGATACATTAATTTTGAAATACCTAAAGCTGTTATTAAAGTTAATGATAAAGGCGAACCAATTGAAATTAGTAAAGAAACTCATGGGAGAGCACAAAAAATGATCGAAGATTTTATGGTTGCAGCTAATGAAGCGGTTACGATCTATGCTAATAAAAATAATTTTCCTTTCGTATATCGTGTTCATGATAAACCAAAGGAAGAAAGTTTAAGAATTTTTAGTGTTGAGGCTAAAAAAATGAATTTTAAAATAACCACTAGCTTGGATAATATCGAACCAGATTCTATTTCAAAATGGTTAGTTGACAATAAGGATAATCCGAATTTAGAACTCATCAACATGTTTTTATTAAGAAGTATGGCCAAGGCTAAATATGACACAAAAAATATTGGTCATTTTGGATTAGCTAGTCAAAATTATACTCATTTTACTAGTCCTATTAGAAGATATCCAGATTTAATTGTTCATCGAATATTTTGAATGTGAGATTTTTTAAAAGATGAAACTAAAGAATCTCAAAGGCAAAAATTCGCTAATGAATTGCAGGAATTAGCAGAAATTTCATCAAGGAATGAATTACGTTCTGTTAAATGTGAACGTGAAGTTGATAGCATGGAATTTGCTGAATACATGATGAAATTTATTGGTAAACAATTTAAGGGAACAGTTACAAATATTGCTAATTTTGGATGTTATGTGCAATTGGAAAATACAATTGAAGGGTTTGTGAATATTAGGAATATCGGCGAGGATTTCTTTAGTTATGAAGAAAAATCTAATGAATTGATTGGTAAAAATAAGGGAATGAGAATTATGTTTGGCAAAAAAGTAACAGTTGAAGTTATTGCTGCTGATAAAAATACAAGGAAAATTGAATTTAAAATCATTAGTTAATATTTAAAATAAACCATTTCCTTTTATTTCAAATATTAGCACATATGATTAAGTAGCTAATGGAACCATTTCAACATTAAGTTGAAATACTCTATCTTGGATACCTCTCATTGGTGGAGCTACTTGAAGTTGAAGAGGATTCTTACTTTTCACAGTATTAACAGTCAATGTACCATTAGCAGCAACGTTGAAGAGTAATTGTTCATTGAAAAAGAAACCACCTAGATTTTGAAGATATACAACATTGTGTGCACCGCCATGATAAGTAGAATCTTTATGTCTAGAATCATCTTTTCAGTCAGCCTGGAATATTATTGTATCAGCTGAATACTTATAGCTAGCGTTTCAACATGTAGCTGTATATTGGAAAGAACTTTGCGCTGAACCCAGAAGTTTACCATATTGATCTTTTGTTTCAATTCATCCATTATTCACAAGTGTCATAAAGTCTACAGTTGTGATACCTGCATCAGCAATTTTTTCTTTTATTGCTGTTTGATTGTAATTACGAATGTTCATTTGCCCATATTTAAAATGTTCTTCGCTTGCATATCCGCTAGCACCGATTTTTGCACAATCAATATCACCAGTGATTTGTGTGCTTGTGTTTGTAAAACGCAAACTTAGTGTATTGTAAACAATTTTTGTATAGGTAATTGTGACATCGCCATAGAAATTACTAGTTTCGGGACATCGTAATATTACACTCGTGTCTTGTTTATTAAAAAGTGTCACATCAGTTCCTAAATTTAGAGCAGATACGTTTAAAGTATTTATTGTTTTCATAATCGTTGAATCCTGAAGGTCATTTACAGCGCCCAAGTCTTTTATTGTAATATAGTCAGCTAAACTTGTTTTTTGACCAAAAGTAACTGTCATTTGTCCAAAGTAAGTTATGTTATTTCACTCTAAAACCGCTGAATTTCCTGCAACAACTAAAACCGAAACCTCTTGGTTAGTATAATGTGTATTATTTTTTAGATTAAATGCACCAATAATTTTATCATGTGTACTTGCATCAATAATTCCAAGATAGTTATCAACCATTGTATAAGTTAAAGTAATTTGCCCTTGGTAAGAGTTTGGCACTGGTTCCGCATCATGTCCTTCAACCTCGTCGTCATCGCTTGTCGGTTCTGGAGCTGGTTCTGGAGCTGGTGGTGTTTGATCAATAGCTTTTAACACAGCAGTCCCATTTCTATTAGGACCAAGAACAACATCAACTTCCACCCCTAATGAAAAAGTTGTACCATTAGCATGATTAAACCCTTCTAAAATTTCATCAATAAGAACAGTGTCGCTAGTGGTACTATTTATAATAAAAGTTCCACTACTATAATGAGAAAGTTGAATATCCTTTTTACAGTAATAAACTATTTTAATCAATCCACAAAAACCAGTAGATTCTTTGGGAACAATAGTACAACCTGTCTCATCCATATCTAAAAATGAATAATCAGCTAAAAGAAATTCGACATTATTTAATGCATTAAATCTATTCAATACAATTGTTTGCTGATATGTAACAATACCATCAAGATGTGTAAAGGTTGCTCATTGTGTAATATCTAATTTAATTTTTCTATAAACATTTGCATCAGAAAAATCAGTTATAGTACTTCTTATTGATTTTGCGTTAGAATATTTACATTTAATGTTTATTCCCTGATATTGACTAAAATTTTCAAAATCAGCAGGCAAAACTACCATTGTTTTATTTTGAATTCCACTAAATACCCCAGGTTTGATTTCTCCAAAATTAATTTCTGTTAATTCATTGCAACGATAAACAAAACCATCTCCTATAGAAGACAAATTTATTGCATTTCTCATATCAAGTTTTTGATCGAAAGTTAAACATCCGCTCATAAATTCTGTCCCTAATTTTGTTAATCCTTTTTTGAATATGCCATCCATGGGTTGATTAAAATTTTCGCAATCAAGTAAAAAGTTATTTCCAATTTCTTGCGTGCTATCTGGTAAATTTATGTATGAATTAAATTTCTTACATCCATCAAGAAAATTATTTGCTATTTTAAAGTTTTGATTGTAATAGAAAAATAATTCTTTGTTAAAATTTACACATTTTGACATAAAATTATCACCAACAAACTCAAGCTTAATTCCAAACTTAACCTTTGAATTAAATTTTGTGCAGCCCGTCATAAAATCATTTCCTATGTATTTAACGCAATTAGGAATAGTCAAATCACCATTTAAATTGGTGAAATTGCTTAAAAAGTTATTGTTAATATTTGTGCCATAAAAATCAGTTCCAAATTTAATTGACAATACATCCTTTTTAGGAAAAGTAACACCATTTATTTTTATTGTTGTTTTTTCATCACCCACTGTACATAATTTTTCCATATCTTCTTTAGTATTGATTTGAAGTGATGTGTCTCCATTGGGAAATAATTTAGCATCATTTCCAAGGGTAATCTTAGCAAATCCCGGGATTCCATTATTTAGACCTAGATCAAGGCAGCTTGAAGCAACAACAGGCATGATACCAATAGCAGTTAAACCAAATCCTGCTAACATTATTTTTTTAAAATTCTTTAACATACATATATATTATATATAATATATATTTTTTTGTGGTGAATCTATTTTTTAAATATTTTATAAATTAATTTATTGGTTTCAAGTGCTTCCTTTGTTAGAACAAAAATTGGATAATCGTGAAACATATTTTTCTTGATATTGAGAGTATAAGTAACTTTATCTTGATCTAGTTTATTACAATAATCTTTGATAGCACTAGCAAACACTTCATTTTGTCCGCAGTATATATATATATTGCCAATATTTTTATTATCACCGAAAAATGGTGAAAATAATGGATTTTTAGGATTATTTTTGCCCAATTGCATGATATTAACCTCTTTAAGTAAGTGAAACGGTAATACCGGGTCTTCTTTTATTTTTTTAGAATCTTCTTCGCCAACATAGAAAGAAAGTAGTGGTGAAAATAAAATAATATTTTTTGGTCTTTTCAACTTTTTAATTTTTATTTGTTGTGCTAAAATTAAAGCAAAATTACCTCCAGCACTGTCACCCATGATGCTAAAAGTAGTGTTATTGCATTTATTAGTAAAATATTCGTATAGAGTTAATAAAAAATTAATGGTATCAAGTTGATTGCAATACTCATCTGTTGTCAATGGATATATAGGAACAATAACTAATGCATTTGTATTGTCAATGATATTGGTAATGTGAGCTCAATGAAAGGGAGAAATTTGCATAATATATGCACCACCATGGATATATGTAATGACATTTCTATGATTTTTACTATTTTTATTTTTAATAACAAAATAATTAAAACCTTTCATAACACGAATACTCACATCATATTTGTGTTTAATTCTTTGCGAAGGCCAAAAATCTTGTTGATTGGTTACCAAGTTTAATATTTTTTTTTTATTTCCAGTTAATCTCTCTCCATATGAGTGGTATGCAGCTTGTACGATTTTTGAAAGGAATTTCATATAATAGAATTATAATATGGAAAAATTAGATTTTTTGATTATTGGCGCAGGTCCTAGTGGAATGTATTTTGCTAAGAAATGTCAAGAATTTAAAAAAAAATACAAACTTATTGAAAAAAAAAAAGTAATTGGTGGTCAACCAATGGCCTTGTATCCTGATAAGATTGTATATGACTATCCAAATACTAAAGAGATTATTAGTAGACAAATTATAAAAAAATTAAGAAAAGGAATAAAACAAATATACATTAATCAAAGTGTTAAAAAAATTGTTTTTAAAAATGGTAAATTTGATGTTTTCTTGACTAAAGAACAAAAAATATTAGCTGATAAAATTGTGATTGCTACTGGTTTGGGAAGTTTTTCTTTCAATCCATTAATGATTAAAGAAGCTAAAGGCAAAGAAAACATCATTTATTCAGTGAAGAATGTAAGAATGTTTAGGAATAAGAGTGTTATTGTTTTGGGCGGAGGAGATTCTGCTGTTGATTGAGCTAATCAATTAACTAAAATAGCTGCTGCTGTTACTTTGGTACATAGAAGAGAGGAACTAAGGGCTAGTCAAAGTGATATTAGTTTATTAAAAAAAAATAATGTTGAATTACTTTTAAATTGAACACCCGATAGACTTATTGTTAATGATACATTATCAATTAGGAATAATCTTACTGGTTCGCTTAGACAAATACCTTATGACTACATCATTGTTCAGTATGGTTTTAAAATTGAAGGTGCCATACCATCCTTTTTAAGAGGTATTAAAGTGACATCAAACAATAAAATTATTGTGGATAAAAATCAACAAACAAACATCACAAATATTTTTGCTATCGGTGATTGTTGCTTTTATGATAATAAAGAAAATACTATGGCCAGTGGTATAAATGAGGCTGATAAAATTTTAAGTAAAAATATTTCAAAAAAATAATTTAATAGTCTATAATTTTACTATGACAAAATTTAATTTAATTGAGAATAAGGAAATAATGAAAAAGATTCATTCTAGGGTATTTAAAATTTTAGATTATTTTGTTGAAATATGCGAAAAAAATAATTTTGTTTATTTTCTTTCTTATGGTTTGCCACTAGGTATATTTAGGGAAAACAAAATCATTGATTGAGATATTGATATTGATGTAGATATGCCAATTGATGAATTTGATAAATTAATAATTTATTTAGAAAAAAACCCTCATCCAGAATACGTGTTTACTTATTCAGGTAATACAACCAACGAAACATTTGTTTGAGGATTTATTGGCAGCAATAAGACCGAAATTATTACCGAGGGGAATATGCAAAATAACACAAAAGGAAAAATTGGCATGGATATTTTTCCAATAGCTAAGGTAAAAAATATTAAAGAATCCTTAGCGATGCAAAGATTTTTGTTATCCTCAACTGCTAAATGATTGGACTTAGAAGACTTTACTAATTTGGAAAAATGAAATGTTAGAGAAAAAATAATGAGAATGTATGAAAATACTGATACCAATTATTATGCTAGCTTCGAACCAAGCATAAACAAATATATTTTTGATAAAAATACTATTTTTCCGTTAAAAAAAATAGAATTAAATGGTAAATATTATAATGTCGTTAATAATCTCCCAAAATATTTAGAATTAATTTATGGTAGCGACTATATGGTCCCAAAAAAATATGATAAGTGAATTTACTCTATTAAAGTTGATGATTAATGTAAAAATACAAATATAAATATATTTGTATGGAAAAATTCTACCGTAAAAGACCCCCCCCAGTGTATATAATATTTAATGAAAATGACACATAACAAACACAATAACGTTTTAACATCAAAAGAACATAAAACATGAAATAGAAGAAAACGAACAAATATCTACATTGGTTTAGCTTGCGGTGTAATTGGAATTGTTGGTACATTAGGAATCATGCAATTAATTAACTTAAAAACATGCACTTCGCCACGTAATCCAACTGATAAAATTGATATCGCTAACATGAATTTTAATGTTAATGGGGGAAGCCACTTGATGACTCCGACAGCAGGTATGTTAGAGGAAATTTTTAAAAATAATAATCACAGTAAAACTTTGATTATGGATTGAGTTGGAATAGAATTTCAATGGCATGAGGAAATTACTAGTGATTATCATAATTATTACCGAACTTTAACATTGAATGCTTCAAATTCCACTATATATTATGGTCAAAAAACTGTTAATTTAACTTTTTCGGTGACTGCCGAAACGATTGAAATTGGTGATAGCGAAGATCTTACCCCATATTTAATTTCTGCGGGAACACTTATTTATGTTGGCTGAGAAGGAATGTCGGACATTGGGGTGGTCACACTAGCGTGCCCGATGCTTAATGTTGATATGTATATTAAAGCTATTTCTGGAAGTACAAGTACAACTGGTAGAGTTGTAATAAATTTTAGTTCCGCTGTAACATATAATTTTGGTTTATTACTAGCACCAGATACAAATGTTGAAATTTTTTCAAAAAATGACACAACTATTAAGGTTGATACATCCATAGGAACAGCCACTACTAGTGCTGGTCCTAGTGCCTGCGTTGCTATTGGAGTTCCTTATACAGGTGCGGTTCCGCCAAAATATCTTGGTAATAGTTTTCAAGGTCAGTTATACATTCATGATATTAATTTTGAGGAATATGGTACTGGATATGCTTGTGGTGTTTTTTCCAATTCATTTGGTGAAAGTTCCAACGTAGACATTCAAAATTGTAATTTTAGTATTACTTGTGATGTAGGTGGTGTGGGTTTATTTAGTGGAATATCACGACAATATGGGGTGACTGCTAATGGCCCTATGTTGGGAAATTTTTACTCAAATGATAACAATTTTTCATTATCTACTCAAGGAACTGGCATTTCTACTGAGAATGTTTTATCTTGCGGAATAAGTTTTGCTGAAACAACATCTTTTTACGACAATTCAATGATTACAATATCTGGTTCTGGTGATAGCGCTGTTGCAATAGCTCTCGGCAATAATAATAATAATATTGATCCAACTTCCTGCACCTTAAAAGATAGTGATTTAATAAAAATTGAAGGTGAATATTTGCTATCTGGTTCTATGGAAATACTAGGGGTAGGACTTACAGATATATCTAGCAATTTTACTAATGCTATAGATATTGGATGCAATATACTTATTCAAGGTAATTATAATGGTTATTGAGCAACCTCCAACCTACGTGGTGTTGCATTTGTTAAAGATGGGGTGCATTATTCAGGAGGAGGAAGCTCTTCAAGTTCTGATTTAACTAATGGTTTTAAATATGCAAACCTTGCCGCCAACATAAACATTACTAATGTGTCACCAAAAACTGATAGAATTTTTCCATTATTTACTAATAACGGTTCTGGCGTTGGTATACTATCCAAAAATTTTACCGTGACAAACAATATCAATGTAATTAATGAACTTAACACAAATGATAATATATTGCTATCGATCCAACAGAGTTATGAGAATTTTGTAATAGATGAAACGAATATCAATGGATTATCACATACAAATGGTTCTGATCTTCCTGTGGAGGAATACAAAAAGTTGCCTGTTGAAATTAATAATAATGTAAGTGTTCAAGGTGTATATGATACCATTTGTTTAAATGAGGCTTCTGCAAACTTGTTGATTGATAATAGTTTATATGCTTTGAAAGGAACATTATCATCGACAAACATAAGTAATTTCTTTTTAGGTGTTAATACTTTTAATGGATATTTTTTTGGTGATATTGTTGCAGGAGCGCCAGCGGCTAATATTTTTAAAAGCGAAAATGATGATTTTAATATGAATGGTATTGTTGACTTAAAGGTTACATTAGCAGAAGATAGTATCAGCACATTAACATTTAATATGTTTTATGTCCTTGACGAAAATTCTTCTACTGAAGATTTTAATTTTACCGATGACGCATTATACAATTTGAATTTTGGTGCAGGAGTTAATTTTAACAAAACTATTCTCAAAGAAAATATATCATCTATTACTTATTATAATAGTTTTCGATTTAATGATAATAGCAAGATTTCGTTGAATAGTCCCAACACTAATACTATATTAGATATAGTTAATATTGCAACCTCATCCACTGTGCTTTTTTCGGGTGAATCATATTGCTATTCTAGCAATACTATATCAGAAAATCCTAATCCTGGCGTTTATAAATTTGTTACGCCTGCCGGGATAGTTGTTGATAAAACATTGCCAGTGCATGTTGCAAACCTTCCTATTGAAATTAATCTTTCTCTTTTAATACATTTTTACTCAGAACTTAAAAATGATTATCGAAATTATCTTAATGTCATTAAAGATAGTGGTTCATTGCATGGTTGAAGTGAAGAAATGGTTAAGGATTTGTATTTATTGTTAGGTTAGTTTTCCTTAAGCAGTTTATTTGATAATACTTTTTAACAAAACAAGAAAAAACTGAATTAATTTAAATCTTACAGTTGCACCCAATCCAACTACAGGCACTGCGGTTTCATCATCTTCGTGACTTATACAAAGAAGTTGTTAGTTTAAAACATTTTATATCACTTTATAAAATTTTGTAAAAAGTATAAACATCATTGAATATATAATATATGTATATTAAAGATTAAAAAATCACGATGCAAACATATGCTAAACAAAAACAAATACATATTTCAAGTAGAAAGTTAGGATTAATTTGTGATCTAATTCGTGGAAAAAATGTTATTGAAGTACAAAAAATCCTTTTTAATTTAGATAAGAAAGGTGCTAAAATCATATCAAAATTATTGAATTCCGCCGTTGCTAATGCGACAAATAATTTTAATATGAATATTAACGCTTTGTATGTTTTAAATGCAATTGCCGATCAGGGAACAACAATTAAAAGAACATTAGAAAAAGCCAAAGGCTCAGCTTCTTTGTTAAGAAAACGTCATTCACATTTAACAATTACAGTAAGTGATAATAAGAATGATAAACTTGACCAACATAAAAAAATAAGTGGTAAGTCTAAACAAATTAAAAAATATATTGTCAACAACAAAGTTATTGAGGCGAATAAAAAGCTTCCACAAATTAAAATAAATCATAATCAAATGCCTAATGTTGAAACACCAATTGAAAAAGTTTCACAAAAGAAAGAAATTGAAATAGCTGCTAAAATTGAAAAACAGGAGGAAAATAAGTAATGGCTATAAAAATTGTTAAACCAAGAAGTAGTGGAAGAAGAAATATTGTTTTAATTGATTATAAAAAACATTTAACTTCTTCTACTCCGCATAAGCAATTAACGAAAAGTATTCACAATCATTCGGGAAGAAATAATACTGGCAAAATTTCTATTTGAGGTAGAGGTGGGAAAAACAAAAGACGATATCGAGAAGTTGATTTTAAAAGAAATATTTTTGATATTCCAGCAACCGTTAAAACAGTTGAGTATGATCCCAATAGGACATGCTTTGTTTCTTTAATTGTTTATGCTAATGGTTTAAAAAACTACATTATTAGTCCCAAAGATATTAAAATTGGCGATAAAATTATTAGTGGTGCCAATGTAGACATTAAGATAGGAAACACAATGAAGGTTGGCAACATGCCTGAGGGCACATTTGTGCATAATGTAGAATTAACACCAATGCATGGCGGCCAATTAGCACGAAGTGCTGGAAGTAGTGTACAAGTATTAGGAAAAGATGAAACTGGTACATATACGGTTTTAAAATTATCTAGCGGAGAAACAAGGAAAGTGTTTAATGATTGTTTAGCTACAATTGGTATCGTTTCTAATGAAGATCATAACATTATTAATTTAGGCAAGGCCGGTAAAAGTAGACATCTTGGATGAAAACCAACTGTTAGAGGTAGTGCGATGAATCCGTGTGATCACCCTCATGGTGGTGGAGAAGGACGACAAGGTGTTGGACATGATGCCCCAAGAACTCCTTGAGGTAAAAGACATATGGGAGTTAAAACAAGAAATAGAAAAAAATCTTCAAATAATTTAATTATTAGAACAAGAAAGGGCAAAACACTATAATAAAAATTATGAGCATAAAAATTATTGACATTAATGGAAAAGTAAATGGTTCAAGCGACATAAAATCTTTGCTTGTTAAAAATCCAAATAAACAATGCATGTTTGAGCAAGTACTTGCTCAAGATGCTGGACAAAGACAGGCTACCGTAAGTACTTTAACAAGGGGTGAAGTAAGAGGTGGAGGAAAGAAATTCCGTCCCCAAAAAGGTACTAATCAAGCGCAAGCTGGAAGTTTACGTGCAAGTAACTTTGTTGGTGGTGGAACAAATTTTGGTCCAAAACCAAATAGAAATTATAAGTTATACTTGAATGACAAATCTGCCCATTTAGGTTTTAAGTCAGCCATGACTGTTAAAAATAAAGATGACGCTATTTTTATATTAGAAGATACAAAAATTATTAAACCAAGCTCAAAAATTATAGTTAAATTATTAGATGCGCTAAAATTAAATGGTAAAAAAGTTTTAATAATTGGTAATAATAACATTAATTTAGTTAGCAGTGCTCGGAACATTAATCGAATTATTGCAAAAAATTGAAGCCAAACATCCACAAAAGATATTTTAAATGCTTCTTATATTATTATTGAAAACACTGCCATTAAAAATTTAGAAAAAATTTATAAAGAATAATGACTAAGAAAATCAAGATTATTAGTGCTCTAGCAACATTATCATTCTCTCTCTCTCTCTCTCTCTCTGCTTAGTTTAAACTTCTCTCCTAAAACTAGTGTTGATGCAATCACAAAAACTAGTTTGGTTGATCTATTTGCAGGACAAACTGACTTAGGTAGTTTTAGTTCTACTCCAACAAAACAATCTCTTTTATATAGATGTAAAAGTGTGATTTCTACTTTTCACAATGAAAATGATAGTTGATACACGATTAGCAATTTAACTTCTACTAGTTGTACTTTAAGTGCGACTGACAGAAATCCATTTTATAATAGTTCAGTTAATTTGAATTACACCATTGACACTAAATTAGAATTAGCAGCGATATTTTCCCCAAATTTATTAGAAACCGGGAATTACCGTCATGAAGTTTTTATTTCTCCCAAAACTACTAATTTAATTTTATTAAAAAACCAGATTATTGAATATTTTTATAATCAAGGAATAGATAATCGTTTTACTGCTAATCAAATTACTGCCATGTATAAAACATACGGCGGAGATTATGGAAAAGGAGTTGTTACACTTAATGTTACTAATTCACTAACACTCAATGGAATGGTTGATATTCCTTATACTAATGCTTTTACCCCAAATTATGCAACAAGCAATATTTCCAATCCACCCTTTGTTACTGAGTCGAATGGTGGTTATTTAGGAATGGGCGCATGGTGTGGATTAACTAATTTCGTCGGAAACAATAATAGTTATTATTGACAAATTGACATGGGCACTTCTTATCTATTGAAAATGTATGGTTTTGGCGAAAGAATTACCCAATTACCGCATTCATATGCCCAAGCAGCAAGGGCATGAACATTATCTGCAAGCAATGATGCCAATAATTGGATAACTATCGATACTAAAAGTAATCAAGTATGACCAAATTCTGATAATTTGGATGGACAAAATATTAAATATTTTCCTATCTCTCTATCTACTAGTTATCGATTTTTTAGAATTAATTTTAGTGGCTCTGTATCCGATAACAGAGTGTCTTTTAGCAAAATATGTTTTTTTGCTGATATATAGTGGTTTTGGGGCATGTGATTCTATTTAGCATCAGACTGTCTTCAATTAACGCTATAAAATTGACTAAAATTAAAAAATATAGCGTTTATAACCATTTTTAATTGCTTAAATGCTATAATATTATTATGATTATAGAAAGAATAGCATATATTAGCAAACTAATAACCAGCAAGGATACACATAATGTTAAAATAATTACTGGTATTAGAAGAGTGGGCAAGTCTACCTTATTAGAACAGTATAAAGAAAAAATAATAAATACATTTTCTATTTCTAAGAAACAAATTATTGAATACGATTTGAATGACAAAATTATATTAAAATCACTTACATGAGAAAAATTAGTGAAAGAAGTAAGAAACAATGTGATATTAAATAAAAATAATTATTTATTTATTGATGAAGTGCAAGAATTAAAAGATTTTCATAAAGCCATTATTACTTTATTTGAGGATAAAAATATAAATCTAGATATTTATTTAACTGGAAGTAATTCTAAAATGCTTTCTAGTGAGCTAGGAACATATTTTACTGGCAGACATAGAGATATTTTGTTATTGCCAATAACATATAAAGAAATTTATGATAATATTTGACCCGATAAAGATAAAATAGAATCATTGAATAAATATTTGATGCTCGGCGGATTAGGAAAAATTATCCCCTTCATCAATAACGAAGATGAAGTTAAGGAAGAAATTAAAAATATCTTCGAGGATTCAATTTATAAAGATATTTTCAATAAACATAAAATACGTGATAAAAATTCTTTTTTAAAAACAGTTAAATATATCTTTTATTGTGTTGGTAATAAATTTTCCATTCAGAAAGTTTCAAACTATTTTAAATCAAATGAAAAAAATAACACTGCTCATACCACAATTAAAAAATATCTTGATTGAATGCAAGAAGCTCATTTAATATGTAAAATAGAATATTTTGATATCAGAGGAAAAAAGATTTTAAAAACTTCACCAAAATACTATGCTGGTGATTTAGGAATACTTAGTTATAGCCAAGATTTTAAAAATATTAATTATGGCTATAAATTAGAAAATTTAGTTTACTTAGAATTATTAAAAAGATATGATAAGGTTTATACACATATTTCTAAACAAGGAATAGAAGTTGATTTTTTGTGTTACAAAAATGGTGAAATAACATATTTTCAGGTAACACAAAATCTTATCGATGAAAGTGAAAGTAATTCCAATTGAGATAGGGAAGTTAAAAATTTAGAAAAAATAAAAGATTCTAATAAAAAAATTATATTGACATTAAATTTATCAAATACAGTATTAGACAGTGGAATTAAAATTATCAATCTTTATGATTGACTATTGAATGAGAAATATTCACACCACAAATTCCCCCCCCATGAAATATAATTAATAATATATGACTAAGAAAATCAAGATTATTAGTACTCTAGCAACATTATCATTCATCTCTCCCTCTCTCTCCCCCCCCCTCTCTCTCTCTCTCTCTCTCTCTCTGCTTAGTTTAAATTTCTCTCCTAAAACTGGTGTTGATGCAATTACAAAAACTGGGTTGAGTGATCTATTTGCTGGACAAACTGACTTAGGTAGTTTTAGTTCTGCTCCAACAAAAGCATCTCTTTTATATAGATGTAAAAGTATTATCAATAGTTTCCACAATGAAAATGATAGTTGATACACGATTACCAATTTAACTTCTACTAGTTGTACTTTAAGTGCGACTGACAGAAATCCATTTTATAGTAGTTCAGTTAATTTTGATTTTGTAATTGGATCATTAACACCATTAGCAAATGTGATTTCTTCAAATATTTCACAAACTGTGACAACCGATGTATGAGATTCAACCACTGATGATTTTAATATTAAAAAAATATTTGGTGATACTTT
>JAITPC010000028.1 GCA_031289655.1 Mycoplasmataceae bacterium | reverse complement strand
GTAGGATCAGCTAATCCAGCACGCGAACGACGTACTGCATTAGCAATAGCAATAATAGCTTCGTCTTGACCTATTACTCTAAGACGTAAATCTTCTTCCATGTGTAGTAGTTTAGTTCTGAAATTAAACTAAATTTATCTAAAATTTTAATGCCAAATTAACAAAATAAAATCAAATCTCCATACCATGCCCATAGCGTATATTATAATATTTCGAATATATTCCATTATTATTTAGTAAGTGACTGTGAGTGCCGTCTTCATAAATTTTTCCATCAGATAGAACTATTATTCTTTCAGCATTACGAATAGTTGACAGCCGGTGAGCAATAACTATAGTGGTTTTATTTTCTGTAAGCACATTTAGCGCTTCATGAATATAAAATTCACTTTCATTATCTAAAGATGAAGTAGCCTCATCCAGAATCAATAATGACGGATTTTTCAGAAACACTCTAGCAATTGATATACGCTGTCTTTGTCCGCCAGATAATAAAGCTCCTCTTTCTCCAACAACTGTTTTATATCCATTTGGTAATGAAGTTATGAATTCATGCAAGTACGATTTCTTTGCTGCTTCTATAACTTCTTCTTCTGTAGCATCTACTCTTCCATATTTAATGTTCTCAAAGAGACTTTCAGAAAATAAATATGGATCTTGTTGAATAAATCCAATCTGCTTTCTTAACCAGCTAAGAGATACCTCTTTTATGTCTTTTCCATCTATCAATATTTCTCCATGAGTAACATCATAAAAACGTAGGATTAAACTACACAGTGTTGTCTTTCCAGCTCCTGAAGCTCCTACCAAAGCAACGCATGAACCGGCTTTGATGTCTAAGTTAAGACCAGATAAAACTTCTATTTTATCTGGTGCATATCTAAAACATACATCCTTGAATTCTATATGTCCTGAAATTTTTTTCAAATTAATAGAATTTTTCTTTTCAACAACTGATGGCTTAATATCTAAAATCTCTAAAAATCTACTATATCCGGCAATACTGTCGCTCAATTGTGGTAAAATTCCAAGTAATCTATTTATAGGATCTACTAAAACACCAACATACAATAAGAACATTATCAAATCAGAAATCTTAAGTACTTCACCGTTAGTAATTATCAAAGCTCCACAAATAGCAACAATTGGTGTCATTAAGGACGTCATAGAAAAAACACCACCATAATATTGCGACATTATTCTAAATAGCCTTTTCTTGCTAGAGACAAATCTGTTATTTGCAATAGAAAATTTCTCAATTTCCAAGTTCTCGTTAAAAAATGACTTGACTAATCTAACTCCGGATAAACTATCTGAAATTTGCGAATTAATTTCGGCTATTTTTTGGTGAGAATCCATGTACGCTTTATCAATTTTTATTACGTAATAATAAGAAAATATTGCTATTGGCACTACCATTGTTACTGTGGCAATAGCTAACCACCAATTAATTTGAGATAATATAAAAAATACGACGCTATATTTTATAAACGCAATAAAGGTCTCTTCTGACCCACGATGAAACAATTCACTAAAATTATATAAATCTACGGTGACACGTGACATCAACTCACCAATTTCTTGATTGTCATAAAAATCACAAGACAATTTGCGGTAGTGAGTAAAAATTTCTTTGCGCATATCGCGCTCAATATAAGCTCCAACCAAGTATCCATAACGAACTATATAAAAATCGCACCAGTATATTATTATAGATGCCGCTAACATCACTAAGCCGCACCATATTATGTGATCCAATGCGTGACTATTATTGATAGAAACTACATTATCAAGGAGATAACTTATGATAAAAGGAATAGAAAGTGTCGCAATTGATTCCAATAAAGCAAAAAACAAATCAATCGTATACAATCCCAAATAAGGCTTAAGATAGCAAAATAATTTATGCCAGCCTTTTACTGTTAGCATGAATATCTTTTAAAAAAGAAACATTTTTGTGTAATTTTCATATCAATATATTGATTAATAATATTATTAGAAATTTATTGTATGAGTTAAATAGTACATTAGCGAATTAACTACACAGAAATTGCATTCTATAAGATCTGTTTTTTATAGACAAAATCGTAATCTTAAATGAATGAAGACATTATTTCTGTTTAATATTTTATGTAGATAAGCCAAGATTTAAATTATTGCTTTAATAAAGCAAAATCCATCTATTAGAAAATTATACATCTGTGTCTAAAAAAGAGAATCAGATTATAATGTTGATTTACTGCTTACTTTTATGATTGGTTTAAATAATATCCGGATAGAAATTACTGAAAAATCTTATTATAAATATGACTCAAAGAAGATAAACATCTTACAATAAATAAGTTGAAATTTAACAATATATTGCTTCTTCAATCATATCGGCACTTTGAGATTTGTTTTATACAATTTCATTTTATCGTTACTGCAAATTCGCGTACATGAAAATTAATATGTGTGAGCATTGTTTTTTTTGCAAAACACAGTAACTTCTTAATCTAGCAGATCAAGCTACTAAAGCTAGTGTTTTAACAACGCTTAATGTGCGAACAACATAATAATATAGTGTAATCAATTAATAATTTTAATAAAATTAATTACCTAGCATATAGCTACTACCAAAGCTATAAGACAGCCCAATCATAGCAGAAGAAGAATAATAAGATTTCTTGATCAAAGATATAGCTTCTTTACTAGAAGTAATATCTTTGATCAATTGTAATCCAGTTGGTGATTTATCATCAAGACGACCATCTTTAAGTACTTTTTTAGCTGTAGCTAAATAGCGATAATCAATCATAGCTTTTATTTTAGGTGTTATCTGATAAGAAACACCTAAAATACCTTGATAAGCAAGTGAGTTATTAGACTTATTTTCATTTTTTAAGATTCCAATATTTAATTTATCAGTAATATGAGATATACCTATACCTACACCTATATAAGGTCTTAATGCAGATCCAGTAGGAACATCATATAGAATGTTGAACATTC
>JAITPC010000033.1 GCA_031289655.1 Mycoplasmataceae bacterium | reverse complement strand
CATGGCTGAATATTTTAGGGATGAACAAAAACAGGATGTATTGTTATTTATTGATAATATTTTTCGTTTCACTCAAGCTGGAAGTGAAGTATCAGCATTATTAGGCAGAACATCAAGTGAATCTGGGTATCAACCTACCTTAATGAGTGAAATGGGCGAATTACAGGAAAGAATTACATCAACCAAAAATGGTTCAATCACATCAGTACAAGCAATATACATCCCCGCTGATGACTTGACAGATCCTGCGCCAAATGCTGTATTCACTCATTTGGACGCTAAAACAGTTTTAGATCGAAAAATTGCTGCATTAGGAATTTATCCTGCAATTAATGTCATTGAATCTTCCTCTACTGCATTAGAACCGACAATAGTGGGGATGGAACATTATGTTGTTGCCAATAAAGTAAGAAAAATTTTGGAAAAATATGAGGAACTTCAAGACATCATTGCAATTTTAGGAATTGATGATTTGAGTGAGGAGGATAAAATGATTGTCAATAGAGCAAGAAAAATAAGAAATTTCTTATCACAACCATTTTATGTTGCTGAAAAATTTTCTGGAATGGACGGTTCATATGTAAAAATTGAAGACACGATTAGAAGCTTTAAAATGATTGTTGACGGTCAAGTGGATAACATCAATGAGAGTGAATTTAAATTTATTGGTAGCATCGATGGAATATTAAAAAAGAAAAATGGAAAATAAATTCGAATTAAATATTTCAACGCCAGAAAATACTAAATACAATGATAATGTTTATAGTTTATTGGTTAAATTATCTACAGGCGTTGTTACAATATTGGCTAATCACCAGTCAACCATATCATTGGTTAAAACATCTAATATTAAAATCGTTAACCACGAGGGAAAAATTATTAATTATTCCATTGGTGATGGAATTTTAGAAATAAACAATAACAAAGTTAATCTACTTGTAGATTTTTTTAATAGTGGCCAAAGCGAAAATCCTGTTGAACTAAGAAAAAAAGCGATTGATGAAAGTAAAAAACTAGCATTATCGAAAAATGATAACTTACACCAAATGGATATTAAATTAGAACAAGAAATTAAAAAAATAAATTCATAATTTAAGAGAATATTATAATACATATATGAAAAACATTGGGGGAAAATTCACGATTGTTCAAGATAATAAAAACCTAGATGGTAAGAATTTTTCTGCTCAAATCCAAGTTAATAAGCGAAAAACTACTACTAAAAATGGCAAAATTGCTACTAGAATTAAAAAACCTAGACTAACCTCATTTCAGCAAATGGTAATTGACCGTTTTGATAAGATTGACAAAAGATTGAATAAACTTGAAGATAATGATAAAGAAATTTTTAGTATTCTAAAGCACAATAATCTTAAATAGCTAATATTTTTATAATTTTAGTATGAGTAATATTTTGCCAAATATTGAATTAGCAAGAAAAAGAAAAGAAAAAAGTAAAATCATTCATAATTTTTTCAATTTGGAGCCAAAATATAAAATAATAGGTCTAAATAAATATTTCTACGTCAGAACATATGGTTGTCAATCAAATATTAGAGATAGTGAAAATATTAAAGGAATATTATCAAATATGGGATATAAAGAAGCAACTAATGCGAATGATGCTAACATTGTTATTTTAAACACTTGTGCTATTAGAGAAAATGCGGAAGAAAAAGTATTTGGCGAAGTTGGTTTCTTGAAGAGTTTATCTAAAAAAAAAGATTTTATGTTTGGGATATGCGGGTGCATGGCTCAAGAAGAATCTGTTATTAAAAAAATTATTAACAAGATTCATCATGTTTCCTTTGTTTTTGGTACGCATAATATTTATGATTTACCATGTATAATCTATGAATATTCAAAAACAAGGAAACAAATCATTAAGGTTTATAGCAAAGAAGGTGACATTATTGAGAACCTGCCATCAGTTAGGACAAGCAATGTTAAGGCTTTTGTTAATATTATGTATGGATGTGATAAATTTTGCTCGTATTGCATTGTCCCCTATACAAGGGGTAAATTAAGAAGTAGGAATAAAGAAGATATCTTAAAAGAAATTAATGATTTAATCAATAAAGATTATAAAGAAATTACTTTATTGGGACAAAATGTTAATTCTTATGGTTTAGATAAGAAGGATGGATATTTATTTAAAGATTTGTTGGTGGATGTATGCAAAACTAACATTCCTAGAGTTAGATTTGCAACAAGCAACCCTTGAAATTTTGATAAGCATATTGTAGATTTATGTTTAAAATATAAAAATCTCATGCCTTATTTCCAATTACCAATTCAAAGTGGAAGTGAAATGATATTAGAAAAGATGAACAGAAAAATGAAAATTAAGAATTATATTGATATGATTAAATATATCAGGAGGCTCGTTCCTAATTGCGCTATCTCCACTGATATAATAGTGGGTTTTCCTAATGAAACAGATAAGCAATTTAATGAAACACTTAAACTTTATAAATTAATAAAATTTGATAATGCTTACACTTTTATATACTCTAAACGTGAAGGTACCCCTGCGGCTAACATTATTGATAAAACGCCATTAGTAATTAAACAAAAACGGCTAGCAATATTAAATGAATTAGTAATTAAATATGCTAAAATAAATAATAATAAATTTTTGAATAAAACGGTGGAAGTGTTAGTAGAAGGTAAAAGCAAAACTAATGATAAGATATGAACTGGTTATTCACCACAATGAAAAGTAGTTAATTTTAGTGGTAAATGTAAGATTGGTGATATTGTTAAAGTTAAGATTAATAATATTGGGAAGTTTTGTTTGTATGGAGTTATAGTTTAGATTTGAGGTCTATTTTTAATTGATAAAATTTACTATCAAGCATCAAAAATAGCGACTTTAATGGTAATTTTTTGATGAAATAGTCTAAAATATACACTCAAATTTGTTGATTTTAGTGTAATTTTTGTTTAATACGACAAAGGGGAAAAAAATTAAATCTCGTGGGATATCTGATTAATAATCTTTTTAATTTCCTTTGATTTATCACTAAATACTTTAAAAGCAGAAAAAAAGAAATCATACATTTTACTAGCATTATCAAATGTAGTTTTCTTAATTAATAATTCAATTCAGTCATCATCGTTAGGATTTGTATCATAAAATGAAAATATATCTCTAATTACTTCTTTTGAAATATCAAACTTATACTCCTTTTTTATTTCATCGGCCAAAAATTCAAAATTATTATCTAATGTTGATAAAAATGATTTAAAATCTTCTTTAAATTTAGTAATATCGGTAACGTTATATTTATATTTATCCATTTGTTTATCTAAATATAATAATAATTCACGTTCCAAATTTTGCAATACACTATCACTAATAATTGTAATAATTGCAGGTCTACTTTGATTTATTCAATCATTTTGTGTTTTAACTTTTTGAATTAATGCTCATAACTTTTTAGAATCAATAAAACCTTTATTAACTATTTCGAAAATGAAATCAGACAAATAATTACCATTATCGTCTGCATCAAACCGAATGACTTCTGGCTCCAAGCCATTATATTTGGCTAAATAATCAGTATATCCTTTAAATGTGATATTCAAATCTTCTCATTTATGATTGTCATATTTAATAAATATCTCAATTAAACCCTTTAATGTTTTGAAATGAGTTCTAAATTCGTGTGTTTTATTTCTTTTAATAATCTCGTCTAATTGATCTAATTTATCAATATCATTGGGTGTTGAGAAAATCGCTCTTATTTCATTCACTTCATTTTTAATTTGTTCCATCCTTTTTTTATAATTAGCAACAGTATCTAATAGTGTGATTGAGTGTTCCTTGTTACCAGAATAATCACCAAACGCTTTTTCAATATCTTCCTTATTAGTTCTATAAGAAAGCAAAAAACCTGTGGTTTTCTTAGACTCGCTACAAACTCTAGTAGTTCGACTGATTGCTTGAATTAGTCTAAATGATTTCAATGGTTTATCTAAAAATAGTGTGTTAACGTAGTCACTATCAAAACCTGTTAATAATTTGTCAACCACTATCACTATTCTAATAGGATTCTTTTCATCTCTGGGATCAGTTCTTAAATGTTCAATTAATAATTGAGAAAACATAGATTGGTCATCATCATTGACTAATTCTCCTGTTAAACTAGCAAAATCCCTAATAACTCTTTTTTTAAATGCGTTTTTGTCACATTTAGCTACAAATAAATCATTACTTGGGTCAGTTAATAATTCATTATCTGTAGTACTGAAATCAGCCACTACATTAACTTCTGGATATTTAGCGTACATATATTCGTTTGTTTGCGGATTTAATTTACCTTTAAATATCTCATAAACAAGATTAGCAGCATCAATTGAACTAACCGCTAACATTGCATAAAAATAATTATCAGTTTTTCCATCAAGTTTACTAACAACATGTTCTACTAACTTCTCATAATATTTTTTAGTCTTTCAAATCTTTTTCTTTTCCTCGCTATCAAACTTTTGTGTATTTTCTTTATCATCAACAACTTTAAAAATATCGTGATTTTCATAATCAACGGGCAAAATAATGCCATCGCTTAATGCCTGAGCCATACCATACACATGTAATTGTGTTGGGAATAATCTTGGTGTGATATTATTAAAATCATTGCTTTGATTCTCAAAAATTGGTGTTCCAGTAAATCCTAATAGTGCAGCATTAGAAAAATAATTACTAATGTTCTTAAATTGTTCTCCAAATAAAGAACGATGACACTCATCGAACATAATTGCTATTTTAGCGTCTTTAATGAACGGTATTTTATTAGCAACTGGATCAAAATTTTTATATTCTTTAAGTAGGTTATTAAAAATATCGATGGTTACAACAATATTTTTCTTGTCGCCAATGATCGCTTTGATTAACTGTGTTTTGCTTCTAATAGTGATTTTTTCAGTTGTGGTCATCATGCCCTTATTCCAAATAGTAAAGTTAGTCGTGGTTTGTGTATCCAAATCTACACGATCAACCAACATAATTGAAAAATCAGCATTTAATTTTTCAACAAAATTTTTCCAGGCTAAATACATGGTAAAAGTTTTGCCGCTTGCTGTTGCGTGTCAAATATAAGCGGGTTCTTTTCATTTAGTACTAAAATGTTCAAGAATTTTCTCATTAGCATGAAATTGATGAGGTTTAGCATAAAATACTGTTTTTTTCTCATTGTCTATTTTTATATAGTTGTATAAATAATTTAATATGTGTGCTTTATCAAGAAAAACCTTGGTGAAATCATAAATATTATTGATTCTAACATTATCCTCGTCAAGTCAAAAGAATATAGCTCGGTTATTCTTTTGTGTATCATCATTTTCTTTTCAAGTATTATAACCTAAACTATCAGTTGCACCAAACACCATGGTTGAAAGTTCATTGGTAATAACAAAGAATAAGCACAAATTCAAGATTGTGCTTTGTTTTACTCAACTTTCTCGATATCTAATGGTTTGAGCAAAAGCTGGTTGAAGATTTTTGTCATATTTTTTTTCTTCAATGGAAATTAAGGGAACACCATTAACTAAAATAAATAAATCTTTTCGGTATTGATATGAGTCATATGCGGTTTGGCCATACTTTTTATTAAACCACAATTGATCACTTACTTCAAAGATATTTGCTTCAATTTTATTTCAATTAATAATTGTAACTGTATTTTCTTTGTCATCCTTACCTTTAATTACTTGCTGGTTATGCAAAAAATCATAAACATTCTGCACATTTGTAATTTTGCCAGTGTTGGTAATAGATTCAACTTTCTTTTTAAGATTCATTTTTTGAATTTTATCGAAGGAAACATTGTTGTTTTTTTCAACACATTCCACAAAGTGATCTAATAATGCATCTTCGTTGTTAGTGTCCTTGTCTAAAGGCACTGACCCTTTAGGGTGTCATGCTTTAAAACCCTGAGTTTTTAAAAGGTTGATAATCTTTTTTTCTATAATATCTTCCTTGAATGAAACCATGGTAATGCCTATGAATATATGTCCTTTCAACAATTATATTTATGGCTCGCTTTGCTTAATGAGGTCCAAGTAATATATTCATCTAATTTAACAGATTTTAACTGTTTCTTAATAAAATTAATAAAGTTAGAAAAGTAAGATGTAATATCTTGCTTTTCTATCCTTTTGGTTAAACCAAAGAACTTCTTAGCTTCTTTAATGATAATATTTAAAGATATTAGTTGTTCTTTTCTATTAAGTGATTTGTGTTTAATCAAAGCCTTGTATATGGCTATACGATCATTTAATAAATGTGATTGTTTTAATACAGCGTTTTTAGTTATTATGTGTTTCATTATTTATATTCTTTTATATCCAAGAGATTCAAATTTTGCTTTTTTGCCAAGTTTTATCATTTCATTTATATGGATCAAATCCAAACCACCTTTTCTCGGATCAAAGTAACTAGAATTAGTGGTTCAAAGTATGAAAGATAAAATGTTGAATAAATCAATGCATACTTTAGCTAATCAAGTTAGCCTTCCAGCTATCGAATGTTCCTCTTTCATAATAGGTTCACCTTTGGAATGTTTAATAAAATTTGATTCATGACAAAGATCATTTGTATCATTTGCTAATAAAATCAATACATTCTCTAACAAAGTAATAATTTCATTATTTTCTTTATTATCAATAACATTATTCTTAATCATTTGTAAAAAATAAAAAAAATTATTGTCTATTTTTTTCTGTTTAGAATTGTTTTTATATTTTTTTAGGGTTGTTTCATTGTTAGGTTTTTTTAAAATATCACTAATTTGTATAATAAGGATCTTATTTGTGTTGATTCATATTATGGAAATTAAATTATTTAATTCCAGCTGATCTATTTGACTAGAATTATTACAAATAGTTTCAATCACACATCTATTATCATCAATTTCTAGCCATATCCTTTTTTTTAACATTTCAAAAAGTTTTTTTACATTTTCTTCTGCCAGCCCATTTCAATTGATAATATTCATATTGCATTTATGTTTTCCGCTGCAATAGAATTTAATTTTATATTTTAATTCTTCTAACAGTGTTGATATCCTCTTACAATTACAATTATTTTCACTGTATATAGAACATTTTGACATTATGCATCTACCTCCATCAATAAACTAGAAATGTTTCCTTGTTCATAATTTACTGGTATTAAAAATTCATATTTAGCAACTCAATCTTTTCTCAAATTACATCTTTTAGTTTTTGCTGGGGCAATTTGCTTAATATAGTTTCTAAACATTGAACTTCTAAAAAGATATCCGATAAAATAATCATCATTACTATTGTTTGACATTTTATGATAGGCATGACAAAAACTATTAACATAATAATTATTTTTTGTTTTAACAATACTAGACATTGCCAATTCGGATTCGATCTCGCTTGAACCAGTAAAAATCAAATCACCACTTTTTGTAATATTTTGTTTTTCATTTTTACCAATTAAAATTTTTTTATTCAAAGTGTGAATTTTGATATCTTTTATAGAATCGTCCCATTCGATTAAATGGTATTTTTGTAAGTATATCTTTTTTTCTTTTTCTACCTCTTCTAACATTTTATCAATCAATTCACAATTTAACTCACTCATTATTCGCAAACCTCCATTAAAAAACTAGTAATGCGTTTTTGTTCATTTGTGTTGTTTGGACTGAAAATATTTAATTCCTTCATTTGATGTTCTCTAAATTGCACCGAATAATTAAAGTGCAATTTTGTTGATAGAAAACCATACAAGCAATAGAGATAATCAATTGGACCAAAAAATGGATAAATATTGTCATCACAAACAAAATCATATCTTCTTATGAAAATATTGCCAAACATATCTATCGTCAAACAATTATTGTATATTTTGTTTTTATTAGGCTTGGTTATATAGTCCGCTATCCCTTCATTTTGGAAACCAGCGGTTACAAGCGGTAAATTACCACTTTGCCTTTCTTTTGTAATTATTCGATTACCGTGTTCGTGTTTGATATCGTAAAGGATTTTCATCTTTCATGCACCTTTAAATCCCTTAAACCTTAAACTAGGGACACTTTGTCCTTCTTTGGGAAATAAGTTGTCTAAGTAGTATTGTTTTTGTTGTTCCATGTTCTTTAATTGTTCTCTCTCTCTCTCTATTAAACCATCTAGTTTAGAAAGAAAATTAGCGATAACTTGTTGTTCTATAATGCTGGGCAGAGAGAAATGGTATTCTAAAAATGAATCCTTATCAAACGATGGGGGATTTAAACTACCTTTTAAAAAAGAACCTAAATCAATATTTTGCAATAAATAATGAAAGAACAGATATGATAATTCAATATTTTCTTTTTTTATAATTATAGAAATAGTAGAATTGAAACAAGCAGGTATTTCAATGACTCGGTTTCGGTTTTTTTTGATAGATTCACCGGTTGTAGCAAAAATTATACCTTCGTTGTATGTCTTGGTAGAATTACAAAACATGCTACTTGTTTTAATATAAATTTTATTTTCTAACATATCCATATCTGGTATGTTAATATATGGAATAGCAAAGGTAACGTCAATATCCTTGATTTGTCTCCCTCCATGAATATCAAATATTTTTCCAATGGTATTTTCCTTTCACTCCTCGCTAAACCCTTTAAATCTTAAACTAGGAATACTTTGTCCTTCCTTAGGAAATAAGCTGTCTAAGTAATATTGCTTTTGAAATTCCAAATTTTTAAGTATATTTTTAATTTTCGCTATCATTTTGTTCATAATCCTCTGAAATTAAAAATTTTTTAACCTCGGCTATGTATTTTTTGATTTCGCTAATAGAAATTTCGTCAGACAATAACCATTTAGCATTGAGTGCATTGGGCATTTTTATACCCTCCAATATTGAATATAACATTATACAAAATTTTTCTAGAAAGGGGACTTTTTTTTTATTATGAATAATATTGCGATTTCTTTGATTATCAATATATCATTTAATCAATTCATCAAATAAGAAATCATTTTTGTCAGGATAATGATATTCTTTTTCTTCTTTGAAACACATAAAAAAAAGAAATGTTAATGCATTAAGAGTTTCATGTTTTCGATCCATTCATATAGCGAATTCCTTTTCATTGATTGGGACATTGATTAAATTAAATAATATGCATATTTTATTAATTTTTTCAATAGTGGTACGTAAAGAAAATTCATTAAAATATAAATCAAATAGACAAGGGATTATCCAAAGTAATTTTTCATTGGCAAAATTTACTTCCAAGAAATTTTTATTTGTGATTTTCGAGAGATTGTGCACTACGTCAAACATTCTATATAAATATTTCTCCGATTCTTCTTTCATTCCATACATATGATTTATAGAGGAATCAAGAACATTTTTATTTATCCCATACACTAATATAATATTAGGAATATCAAACATATGCTTAGTTATTTCTAATAATTCAATAGCATAACTTGGTTTGCATCTATCTAGTTCATCTATACATAAAATTAATTTTTTATTTTTAATTTGTTTACTTAAATTATTATGGAAATCAGAAATCTCATCTCTAATAAATTTGTCATAATATTCGTGAGCTTTTTGTTTAGCTTTTGTCAAAATACTAGTTATTTTCCCTACAAAAGGCATACAACTTATAGCGGCAATCATTATATTCCTTAATAAACTTTCTCCAATAACTTTTGATAATTCAACACATTGTTCTTTCAATTCTCTTTCCAAAAATTTAAATAATGAATTAAACGGCGTCTTTTCCCAATCATATCTTCATGCATCATAATAAAGAATAATGTTATTTTTATTTTTATTGAGTTCATTGATGAGTAATTCTTTAATAAAGTAAGTCTTCCCTTCTCCTCACCGAGCATTAATGCAAATAGAAAAATTATTAGTGTTATTGAGTTTGTGAAATGTTGAAGAATTATTGATAATCTTAAGAACTCAAGATAGTTCAGTTTCCCTTGATGTGCGTATTATATTTTTTTTCTTATTCATTCTTTCCCCTTTTATCTAATTTATCAAATATTTCTTCAAAAGAAAGCTGCTTACTAAATGTAAAATCTATATTACTAATAGTTGTCCACGCATTAATTCATCACTCTTTTTGATATATAGCTTCACCAATAATAATCTCAATATTGTCCACTGAATTGATTTCTATAATTTCAGTGATAACCATAAAAAAACAAATTGCATACTCATATAATTTCTTTATTTCTGTATAGGTAAAATTTTTAATAATCTCATTTATTTTGTCTTGTTTTTTAAAAAAATAAACATGGTGATAACATTTTGAAATATTATTAATGACATTTTTATCTATTTTTTTAGTTCATTCCAAATATTTTTGTTTAATTTCAATGGTTGAAAACTTTATTTCATCACCAAGACAAAATTTGACCTTATATTTATCCAAAATATTTTGAAA
This sequence comes from Mycoplasmataceae bacterium, assembly GCA_031289655.1. Classification (GTDB taxonomy): domain Bacteria; phylum Bacillota_I; class Bacilli_A; order Mycoplasmatales; family Mycoplasmoidaceae; genus Malacoplasma_A. The sequence continues at coordinate 49,655 of JAITPC010000033.1, read as the reverse complement.
AGATAGTATATCTTTGTGCTTATTGTTTAAATTAAATAAATCCCCCAATATGTATATTATGTGCTGATCAATATAGCTTTTGAGTACATAGATAAATGCGTTTACATTTTTATTTTTTTTACAAATTTCAACAATAGAAAAATGTGAATTATAGGCGATGATCAAATTACGAATGACACATACTAGATTTCTCAAATCGCCATTTCGTATTATAGCAACATCTCCATTGAATGATTTTTTATTGATCTTTCCCTCCTTTCTTAATCAAATTTAATTCTTTAATTTTTTTAAGAAACTCTTCTTCGATTTCTGATAACTGATTATTATTTATTTTTTTATATTCATGGTATTCCTTTAATGCTTTATCAACTGCTTGCTTATGGGAAATTGAACCTTTATCTTTCGAAACACACACATCATTTAATTCAATAGTAGAATTAAGCTTCAAAAGTCAATCTTTCATATACATTGGTTTCTTATCTAATATGTTCATCTCAGCGTAGTCTAAAAACATTGAAACTAATAGGTTAAGTCGTTTAAGTTCATCTTCTTTTAAATAGTTCTTAGCTATAGCTACATCATTTGGTTTAATATAGTTTCCTTTAAAACTGGTTAATCCCATCAAATCTTCTTTATGATTGGTTCTTTCATAAATTATTTGAGCAGCTGTTTTACCGCTAATGGCATAATGCATTTTATTTTGAACAGTTTTAAAGAACTCTATTGTTTTTTCATCATTAGAATCATAATCAATACTTGTAGCATAGATTTCTAATAATTTAGAATAAAGATTTTTTTCACTAGATCTAATATCTCTTATTCTAAATAGTAATTCACTAAAATATTTAGGTTTGGACGCATTTTTTAATAGTTCATCATTTAGTGCAAAACCTTTAATCGCATATTCTTTAAGAACTCTAGTGGCTCATTTTCTAAATTTGATAGCTATTTTTGAATCCACTCTATATCCTATGGATATAATAGTATCTAAACTATAGAATTTAACTGGTTTATCAGAATTAGCAATGTCAATTTTTCTGACATTGCTTTTTTCATCAACTTCACCAGAGTTAAAAATATTTGTTAAATGAGCATTAATTCCACTTCTTGCTTTTTGAAATAAATCAGCTATTTGTTGCTCATTCATTCAAACTGTGTCACTATTTTTATCTAAGTATACTTCGATATTAGAGTTATTGCTTTTATCATTAAATATTAATATTGTATTTTTTAAATCTTTTTTTGTTCCCATAACTAAAAAAGCACCTCCTCGTTATAGAAGATGCTTTTTATCACAAAGTTTCTCGGTCTATCATTTTGGTCCACGATGTCCCCTAAACCTATTGTATTTATATTGCAGGGTATTTTAAACATTTCTAAACTATTCATCTTCTCCTCCAGTCTCAACCAATTCACTTTTCATCTTTTCGAACTCTTTTCATTCTTTATCCAATTCATTTTTCATTGTGACAAAAGAGTCTTGCAAAGATTTAATATCAATATTTTGGTATACAGTTTTTTTGATAACATATTTATTAACAGATAAAGAATAATCGTTTTTAGCAATTTCTTTTAGATCAATGAGTTTAGAAACTTCATTGATTTCTTTTCTTAAATTAACAATGTCACAAATTTCCTTAACAGTTTTATCTGTTAATACCTGCTTAGGACCCGCTTTAAACGTTTCTAATTCACTAGCATTAACAAATAATACTTTATCATTCACCTTCCTATTCTTTCTAAACACAAGAATACAAGCGGGCACTGAAGCATTAGAAAATAAGTTCTTGGGTAATTCGATGATTGCGTGGATTCAGTTTCTATTAGCAATAACTTTTTTTCTAATATCACCTTCTTTACCACCACTGGTTAATACACCAAGACTCATAACTGAAGCCATAATGCCATTTATGTCCAACGTATGTAATCCTGTTAATAAAAACGCCCAATTTAATGAACCATCTGGAATTGTTGTGCCAGTTCATTGCCATCTTTGGTCATTTGGTATAACAGTCGTATAAACAACACCTTTTTCAACAGCATGACTATTAAAAGGGGCGTTGTTAACTTCAATATCATGTTTAATCCCACCAAAATAATCGGGATTTTCAATAGTATTACCATTAACCAACGCAAATTTATCACTTTTAATTTCGTGTAATAACATGTTCTGTCTTGCTAAATTTCAAGTGGTGACTGCTAATTCTTGACCATAAATTTTAGGATATTTTCCAGTTTTAACAAAGATATTTTTTGCAGCTTTTAATAATAATGAACCAGAACCACAGGCAAAATCATAAACATCTTTTGCATCTGGTTTATAATATGTAGTGATATTAGCTAAAATTTGACTGACTTCCTTGGGTGTATAGAACTCTCCACCTTTTTTGCCCGAACCACTTGCGAACTTGCCTAAAAGATATTCATAACTATCCCCTAAAATCTCGATATCCTCACTATGAGTTGAATTTATCTGTATTTGATTAATAATCTTTAATAACCTAGATAATTTATTCTGTCTTTCGGTAACAGTTGGTGCCAAATTAGGTGTATCCACATCAATTCCTGAAAACAAACCTTTTAAATTAGAAGTATTATTTCCGTTATCTTGAATTTCATTCATGCCTTCTTTTCAAGATTGTAACCAATCGATTTCTCGATTATCAATTTTATTAATAATAGAATTAAAGGAATTCTTTGGTGAAATTCAATAACCAGTTAGTTTGGTGATTATATTTTTACTCTTAGATAATTCGCTATTATCCTTTTCGTTAAATGGTATATCTTTAACATCTTTTCCTAGCGAACTTGCAATCTTACGGTGTAGCTTATCGCTCAAAACAAAGTATGTTAGTGTTCCTAAAATATAGTTCATAAAAACAGAGCTATCCATTGTGCCTCTTAAAGCATTAGAAGCGGATCAAAGAATATTAACTACATGGTCTCTTTTTTCTTCGATTTGCTTTTGCGTTAATTTAGTCATCATCTTCTTCATCATTTTTGTCATGAGCTAAGGTTAATAAATTATCAAATACATCTTTTTGGCCTTTTTGCTTAAAATTAAGTTTTTTACCAGCATCAATTTGTTCTTTAACTTCTTTCGTTAGTTCTTTAAGCTCTGTAGTGTCCTTTATTTTGCTTTTAATTTTAGTTATTCTCTGAAATAGTTTGCTTACGTGACCTTTTTCTATTGATTTTCTTTTAAACATATCAAATGCAATTTTTACAATGTTTACTATATCTTTAGCATCATCGTCCATAGAATTTAAAACTTTTTTAAAACTAACAAGAGCTTCTTTTTTTGCATCAGTTAATTCAATTTCAAATTTATCATTTTCGCTGTTATCTTGTTTTAATAAAAAAAGTTGATTTGAAATTTCGCTAACTTCATTGCCAATTGCTTGTTCCTTGTCTCTTAAAATAGAAACAATATTTTTGAAAAATTTTGGTCTGATTACAAATAGATTTTCTTTTCCAGGTACTTTCTTAAAATCAAAATCAATATTTGGTTCTAGCATCGAAACAATAACAGCATACTTACATTTTTGATTGTGAGTATATTCTTCAATAGTAGAAGCATTATCCCTATCGCTGCAGGCTTTATCATAATATTTAACGTTCTTTTCACCTTTTGTTATATCATCTTTATTTTTCATTTCAAACATTATTGTTAAAAATCTATTATTTCCCAAATCCTCATAATAAACAAAGTCTCCTTTTTCTCCGGCAACAAGCTTAGTAAATTTATGAAACTCAGATTTTGGAACATATGGATGTATATCATTATCATAAAGTTCTTGACAATATTTTTCCAAATCCTCGCCTAAATCTTTTGTGCCACTCATCATTTCAAACTTCTTTTTTTCTAATAACTCCTTTAAACTTTTTATCTCTTGTTCTTTTAAAAGCAAATTATTTTTCATTTGTAATTCGGTATTTTCTTTTATCGAAGCGTTTTTAATTTCTAATTCAGCAATTCTTTTTTCTTTAGTTGAAATTTCCGATTTTTTTTCATTTTCTAATTTGGCCTGTAATTCAATAATCTTAATTTGTTCTTGTGCTTTAATAAGAGAGATTCCGTCAAGAACTCTCTTTTGTATATCTTTTTCTATCTCTTTATTTTTAATTTCCTGATAAATCTTGTCCATTGAACTTTGATCTAACGTACTATCAATTTGAGATAAATCAACAATATCATTAACATCAGCAGATTCCTCTAATATTAATTGTGTTTTGTTAAGAAATTTTACTTTAATTTTTTTGCCCATGAATGGTTGTATATTCTTTTAGCACAAAAGAACTTTGAAGAAAATGTTTTAATTCTTAACAATTATGGTAAGAATGATTAATGATCTTACATTGCGACTTTTATTTTACAAGGATAGTCGGTTCCTTAGATCTAGAAGACAGTAAATCACTCTGTCACATTAATTATATCATATTTATTAAAATATGTGGTAGAAACGTTTGTGCTATCACACACAAGCACCTATAAACATAAATATTATTTTAATTTATTGCGTTTAAAAATATTTTCATAGCGTTGAAGCGTGTTTCCATAGTGTTGAAGTGTATCACCATAATGTTTGAATATGCCTTCATGGCGTTTGAATATTTTTTCATGCTTTTTAAGAGTATCAAAAATTTGTTTATCATTTTTTTCCAACACATTTAATCTGTTATCAATATTATTTAAAGTTTTAAGTATTAAATCTAATTTATTGGGTTTCTTATTTTTATCGCTAAAATTTTTAGCAGAATTTTTTTTAACAATTCCAACAGAAACTTCGTCTCCTACCCTTTTTGGATCATTAGTATATTTAATAATTTTTACAACCTTCACGATAATAATTATAAGTATAGCCGAATTAAATATATCACTCCGTTATTTTCTTCTTAGTTAACTCCACCATATAATATAACTAAATGAAAGTTAGAGCTTCTGTTAAACCAATTTGTAAAGACTGTAAGGTAATCAAACGTTTTGGTAGAGTAATGGTTATTTGTAAAAATCCTAAGCATAAACAAAGACAAGGATAAAATATGGATAAGAAAATAAAAATTAGAATCCTGAAACTTCCTGTAAGTAAAAAGTTAATTCCAAGTGTAGCATTAAAATCAACTTATATCTCTCTACTTGTTTGTTTTTTCCTTGGAACAATATTTGGTTTAGATACTAATCAATTTGGTGCGTGATTTCCATTAAATGAGAACTATGCAATAATTAATCTAGGATTATGAAAAGTGGAACAACCGGTAAGCTCTAGTGATATTCCTACGGTTACGTTAAGCGATGCTGGAATTTCCACTATAGTTTTTGTTGGTCTAGCAATTTTATCTTTTATTACTTTTGCCATAACTAATAAAAAACAATTTAACATAAAATACCCACTGGTTAGCACATTATTAGTCTTAGCCATTGTGTCTTGTGTTTTATCTTCAAAAGAAACTGTCTACGATGACATGCAATTTAGATGAGGATGATTATATGATGTAAAGTATGCAGATCCTAGTGCTGAAAGTATATCTTCTTTGGGATTATCTTTAGGCGGATGGATAACAGCTGGATTTGCAATTAGTGTAGGTATATTAGTATTCATAATGATCGGCATGAGCATAAAATCTTCTTATCTTAAAATGAGTTTAAAAAGTCTTATAAGCAAAAAATCAGGGATTAAAAATATATAGCATTAATTTTTATATGATTTTTCTATAAGGTTCTGAGGCGTTATCAGCAAATTTTGCTTTAATTTCGTTTTTATAAGTTCCTCCTATAGAGAATCCGGTTGTATAAACAGCGGCGGCGGAATCAGAAACAGCAAATGAATTAGCTGAAGCTTGGAAAATGGTAGCATTTAAATTTTTTATATCAAGCGGAGAAACAAAAGCATAACAATTCCACATAAAAAAAGTTCCAATTTCAGTTATTGAATTAGGAAGAGAAAACATTTGATTATAAGAAGGGCAATCATTTAAAAAACGTTCACCAATACTTTCTAATTCAGAATCTCCACCATGACCAAAATATACTGTGCCATTAAAAGACGCACAATTACCCATAAAATTATCCCCAATAGAAATCACAGATTTTGGTATCATAATTTCTCGATTATATGAAGAACAAGAAGACAAAAAATTGTCATCAATAAATTTTAGAGAGCTGGGTAATGTTACATCAGCATTAAAAGAAGCGCAACCACTTAAAAAACCAAATCCAATAGTAAGGATATTATTTGGTAAAATTAATCCAGTGTTTAAAGATGTATAATTGTACAGAAAAAAAGCAGGAGTCTGGGTTATTTCAAAAGGATTATCACCAAAATCAAAACCCAATACTGTATTTTTAACAAATGAACCATTTGATAATGTTATTACAGTGTTTTCATCGTCATTACTTCCTAATTTATTAAAATCTTCAATTGTTTCAATATTTTGGGTTTTACCATTTGTAAATGTTAAAAAGCTCTTTATTTTTTGAGTTGGTTTACTGCAACCAACTAAACTTGTTAAGAGACCAATACCCCCCAATTAGAGCGATTCCTAATAAACTAAATCCAATTTTTGTTTTATTCATAACTAGATTATATACACCGGGGGGGGGGATTTGTGGTGTAAATTAAAAAAGAATTTTTACCATAAATATTATTTATGATTTTGAAGTAACAATGAAACATAAAAGCCTAAACAAGATATGAAGAAATAAAATACATATTTACAATATATAATATATTAAAGATGGATATAGTTACAATAATTTTTGTCTTCATATTAGGAATTGGTGTGGGAATTGGTGCTTTAACTTGTGGAATTCTTTCAATAATCGGCAAAGATAAGTCTAAATTACAAATGTTTGGAATTTTGGGTATTGTCTTAGGAGTCATTTCATTAGGAGGGCTTGGTATTGCTGGATTAGTTTGTGGGATTGTTGGACTTACTAAGAATAAAAAATAATGGCACGTTTACTAGGAGTTGATATACCAAATAATAAAAAAGTCCCTTTTTCACTAAGTCATATATATGGTATTGGTATTCCAACTGGTAAAAAAATATGTATTCTAGCGAATATTGACCCAGAAAAAAGAACAAGTGAATTAAGCGATAAAGAACTATCAGCTATCCGTGAAGTTACAATTAAATATAAAACTGAAGGTGATTTGAGAAGGGAAATAAATCAAAACATTAAAGTCTTAATGGAGATTGGGACTTACCGTGGTTTAAGACATCGACGTGGACTTCCCGCCAGAGGACAAAGGACTAAAACAAATGCTAGAACAAGAAAGGGGCCACGTAAAACAATCGCTAATAAGAAAGTGGAAACAAAATAATGGCAAATAAAAAAGAAACTAAAAAAACAACAAAGAAACCAATGGCGAAAAAAGCACCAACTAAAAAGAAAAAGAAAAAAGTTATTGAAAATGTTGGTGTTGTACACATTCATTCCACAACGAATAATACAATTATTTCTTTAACTGATGAAAAAGGTAATGTGCTAGCTTGAGCGAGCAGTGGAACTGTCGGATATAAGGGGACAAAAAAATCTACACCTTATTCAGCCGGTCAAGCCGCAACTATCATTGCTGAAAAGGCTAAATCATTAGGAATTACATCTGTTAAAGTTCAAGTTAATGGAACTGGACAAGGAAAAGATACAGCGATTCGTAGCATTGACGCTGGGAAAATATCAATTTCTGAATTGATTGATGCCACACCAATTCCACACAATGGATGCAAACCCCCTAAAAAACCAAGATAACTATATAATATAATTAGTCCCATTCATGTTTACAATAGAAAACTTATCGAAAGTAAAACAGGATTCTGTAAATAAATATCTTTCTAATTTTATAGTATCGCCACTAACAAAGGGTTCTGGTATTACCTTAGGGAATGCTCTAAGAAGAACATTGCTATCATCTGTTATTGGCACAAGCATTTTTGCTGTCAAAGTTGATGGTATTAAACATGAGTTTTCGCCAATCCCAACAATTAAAGAAGATGGAATTCAATTGATCCTTAATCTTAAAAAACTTGTAATTAAAATTGATAGTTCTATTTCTAATAAAGAACTAAATGAATATAGGCTAGAAAATTGACCAACATTAAAATTGGATTTTAAGGGTAAGGGAGTTATCACTGGTAGTGATATTAAATGTCCGAGCGGTTTTATAGTTGTTAATAAAGACTTAATTATTGCTAATGCTGAAAATGAGAATTCTGCACTTAAATTAGAAATTTATGCAACAAGAGGGATTGGATTTAAAACCTTTAATGAAAATAGAGAGTTAATTAACTCACTGGGTATCATTGCAACTGATTCTAATTTCTCGCCAGTTGTACAAGTATCATACAAGGTTGAGGAAATTAAAGTTGAAAAAACATCATTTGATGATGAGCTAACAATTTCAATTGCTACAAATGGGTCAATGACTCCAGAAGAATGTTTGGAAAATGCAAGTAGAATTTTAATCAATCAACTTAATCTTTTTAAATTCTCTACTGACGAAAAATATAATGTACTTAATTCAAACATTGCTCCAAGTAATAAAAAAACAATTAGCACGTCAATTATTGAATTGAATTTATCGCCAAGAAGTTTTAATAAACTTAAACGTTCTGGTATTGAAACAATTGAACAAATCACTAGTTTAACACAGGCAGAAATTAAAAAATTATGATCAACTTCTGGAAGTCATTCATTTAAAGAAATTAAGCAGGCTTTAATCAAAAAAGGATTAAGTTTTAAAAATAACTAAGGAGTTAAATATGTCTTATATAAACAAAAAAGGTAAAACAACTAATTGACGAAGAATGGTAATTAGACAACAGGTAAGTGATATGATTTCATATGGAGAAATTACTACTACAGTTACAAAAGCTAAGGAAACGCAAAGACACGTTGAACGTTTAATTACTTTAGCGAAAACTAAAGACGTTAACACTACACGTAAACTAGCCTCAATATTGCTTGATAGCAAATTAGATAAACAACAAGCTTTGATTGATAAAGCCTTTAAACTAGGGAAAAAGTATGCCACAAGAAAAGGTGGATATACAAGAGTACTAAAACTAGGAACAAGAAGTGGTGACCGAACAGAAGTTGCAATTTTAGCTCTAGTTTAAGAACAAAAAACAAATTATTTTTCCAATACTTTTGTCATCGTAAAAGCTTAAAATTTCAGAAATAAAAGCGCCAAATGAAAATTTTTGCACATACTATTATAGATGGTTATCAAGAAATTAAGCAAGGTAGTTTTTCCTATTAGTTTTATAACTCCTGCGATATTACTATCAACTGGATTTACCAACAATGCTAATGATATTGAAAAAGAAAATACACATGGTGATGACAAAATTTCATTACCAATGAATCCATATTTTTTTTCAGTAACACAAGGAGCATTAGTTGGGGTTAATGAATTATTATTTTTAAAACCTTATGAATACCGGGAAGAAAGCATACCTTACTTATGTGAAACAAAGGATTTATATATTGCCTCAAATTCTAATGAAACCATTAATGGACAGTATTTCATAAAGAATATCGCTGAGGAAAATGACAAATGGAAAGAAAATGTTTATTGTGATAATGCGAAATTTGGCGATAAATACAATCTTAATGCACCATTTGGAATAGAAAAATGAAGTGATTGTATGAGCGAATTTTTATATATGACACCAAAAAATCTTTTACCATTCAACTCAATTGCATTGGATGTAAAATTATATGAACAATCGGTACTTGGTTATAATGAATGGATAAATAGAATCCATGCAAAAATATATTCTTCCAAAGATACAAACACAAGGTATATATTTGATACCTATGATGAATTAATGATGTATAAAAGTACAAAATTAAATGAATATAATGGAAAACAGGCCATCAATTCTATTCCTATCATTTCTTTAGGAGAACATTATAACTATTTAGGAAAACTAGATGCAAGCTTAAAATTTTTGATTAGCAGTTCTATAAATTTGAAAATATGCCCAACCGCCTTTAATATAGACGATTTATTTGCTATAAAAAATATTAATGCTAATTATGCCACATTAAGTATTAGTGAAGATTTTGCTGCACCTTGATTTGCTACTCTATTAACCTCATTTCCGTGCAAATTCACAATTTCTTATGAAACCGCTGATATCAATGGGAAAAACATTAGAGTGAAAAAAATTTTTACTTTAAATGATTTTTATGATGAAATCAGAATAAATATTAATAATAAATTTGTACCATTATCTTTGGAACTTGAAGAATATAATGACAAAGATACTTTCATACAAAAATGTTGAACAGATAAAATTAAAATCTATTAAATTTTACGATTTAATTCTCATAAAACTATTGAAACAGAACTAGCTATATTTAATGAATCGATTTTATTGTTGATTGGTATATAAATAATCTCATCACACAACTTTAAATCATTTTTATTTATGCCATTCCCTTCATTACCAAAAATAATTGCACTATTTTTTTCAAATTTAACATGTTTTAAATCTGTTGCGGTATTTTCAATTGCTGTTGCATAAATTTTATATTGATTTTCTTTTAATTCCTTAATTATCTGTATCAAACTTGTTGAAAATTTAATTGGGATAAAAAATACAGCTCCCATGCTACTTCTAATTACATTAATATTGTAAATATCTACACTATCATTAGTAACAATAATTCCATCTATATTAAATGCAACACAATTTCTAATAATAGACCCTAAATTATTTGGATTTTGAATTTTATCTAAAATAATATATTTTTTATTTTGTTGAAAGACAAAATTATTTTTTATTTTATTAAACACCCCGATGATGCCATCCGTATTAACAACATTAGAAATTGAATCAAAAATATGTTCATTAACAACATAAACATTCTCTTTATTTTTAAAATCATTGAGATATTTTGAATTATTAGCAATAATAAGAAAGTTAAATTTATACTCATTGATTAACAATTGTTTAATAACACGGTATGTTTCAACAACGAACATATTAGTCTCATCCCTGTACTTTTTATCACTATATAGTTTTTTAACTAATTGAATTGTTTTGTTAGAATTAGAAGTGATAATATCCATGGTTAATTATTAGTGGACTAAGGGAGGAACTGCGGCTCCAGGAGCAAGCGGTGCATGTGCTCCTCCAGCATTATCAGGAGGTAATAAAGTATCTGATGCTATGCTATTAGGGGGAGGAGGCACTCCCGCCGCTGGAAATGGAGGATGTGCAACAAATACATGTGCTGCTGCAACATTGGGATTGGCAGGCATAGCTAGTTGTGCAACAGTTCCTACAGCCCTTGGGTCAGGCTCACCATTAACAGGTGGCCTAACAATGTATTGCAATTTATCATTAGGACCAGTTCCTGTTCCACCAAGGTGTGCTTGATTCATTTGTCTTAATCTATTTAATGTAGGAACTTGCAAAGGCACATTTGGTTCATTGGCATTAACTCTTTGTGCTAATCTATTATATGCATCGATTTCTTGGGGTGATAATTCTCCATGGGCTGACCCACCAATCCCTACACCAGCAGGACCAGCGTTAGCAATACTTCCACGAAGTCTAGCCTCGAAATCATCAAGATTAGCATCGACAGCTCCAGGTCCTCCAACACCTGCAACACCATGCGAATCAACTTGACCATTTAAATAACTGGCCATATCACGATCTTGCACTGCTTCGCGCGTGTTAGGCGGAGCAACTGTAGAGACGATGCCGTTAGGAACATTGGGATCAGGAACTGCAAGTGGAGCTCTTTGTAATGTTGCTCGTTCATTACTATGTTCTGCATCATACATTTCAAATCTATCAGATCAAAAGGCCCCTTTATTAACACCTTTTATTCCTAATGGTTGAACACCAAAAAACTTTCCAAGATTTGTTACATTTTCATTGTGGTCTCCCCTCAAGAAAAGGGCGTCTCCTAAAATATTACCAGTAGTGTTTCTAAAATTATATCCTTTGGCTTGTAATTCTTTTCTTTGCTTATTTAAACTGGTTGAAAATTCCAATTTTTTTAATTCGTTTTGTGCTCGTTCTTCCTTTTTATTACGTCAACCAATATATGAACTCTTCAAACCAACTGCTGTATTATATCCACTTCATGTTTTAGTTTTATCTCATGTTGAATAAAGTTGTGCCTTACCCTGACTTAACAGCATGAAAGGAGTAGCATTATTATACTTTTCATCTTTTGCTCCCCATTCCCCGAGATAGGCTTGGGATATTTGATAAGCGGTTTGATAAGCAGCTTCAATAGCAAAAACAATTCCAACAAAGACAAGGAAATGAATTCCATGGAATGAATCATTGTTCAAACCAATTTGAATTGCAGGAATAATTGCTTGCAATAATACACCAGCTAAATTAAACATAATGTACATCACTAATACACCAATTCATTTTCCAAAAATCATCTTATATCAAGTGGTTGCTGCACGAGTATTGTTTTGTGCATTTGCTAAATATAAGAAACCAATTATTCAATATCCGATAATGTAATATGTTCTTTTAATTGCACTCTGTGTGAAAGAGAACATAATTAAAATCATTCCTCAACAAGCGAGTGCTCCGCCAAAAAAAGATAAAAGATTCATATTATCACTAATAGTTTTTCAACTAGGTATTTGATCTCAATTATTGACATTGTTATCACCAGTAATTGCGCTATACAATACTTGAACAATTGTTGCGGGAGGTGGTGCATTAATATCTCATTTTAAAACATTTAATCCAGGATAGAAACTAGAGGCGCCAAGAATATTAGCTATATAACAATCATTACCATTAATATAGCGCCCTAATCCTGTTATTTTGTCATCTATAGAATCAGAAATTCCGGTTAATGGATCCATTATTTTAGCTTTGATACCAGCCATTCCTGGTCGACCATCTAAAGTTGTTCATCCTTGTTTACATTGATCACTATTTAAAAAACCAAGTTGATCTTGTAAATCAAGCATTGAACCCTGGAAATTAGTAAGATTGGTTGATATCGTATTGATGATTTTTATATTATCATCACTAATAAACATACCATTTTCAGGAACATTAGTTCCCCATGTATTGAATACTAAATTATACATTGAATTATGATCGATGCTTAATCCACTCTGAAGATATGCTTGAATATTAGATATATCAGTTTGTAAGTCAATTAAATACATTCCTAACATTCCATATGCGACATCATCTGGAGAATTATTAATTGTCGTTATTGCTTCATCAACATTAATGTGCAAATCACCAATAAGTTTTAAAAGAGTATCAGAACCATCAACATATGTTATCGTCACGCTACCGATTCTCGCAAATACATCATAATCTCCTCCACCATTAAACATGTATGATTCCAAATTTGAAACATCCGTTGGACTTAATTTGTGTGGAGCGGAATTTGTAAAAGCCATTAACAAGGAACTAAGCAATGTATCGCCAATAATCATAATTATTGGTGTAAAAATTAAAACACCAAACATAACAAATATTCACTTAATTTGTTTAAACCTTACACTAACCTTATCTTTACCATCTTTGACAAAACCAAGTATTCACAAAAAGAAGAAATAAATTAATGAAATGGTGAGCGAATAAATGAAAACTTGGCCCAATGGAGAATTAAAATCAAAACTATAAGAAAATGATCCATCTGGATTTCTTGACCCACCAAAAATCTGCGTGGCAAATCCAGAAGCGAAAAAGTTAAAAAGAACTAATAGTGCTTGAATAATTTGTAATGGTAACCAAATTAAAACTTGATACCCAATTACTAGAATTAATGGTTTAAGAATACCTCAAACTATTTTCATTATAACGCCAAGAATGGCATTAACAATATCATCAAAAATATTGAATAAATGTACAGTGCTATAGGCAAGATCCATCAAAGCAGTCATATACATATATTATATTATGTATATACTAAAAAGAAAAAATTTCTTTTTTAAGCATATTGACCGCCTTTTCATATGGAATATTTCTAGAAAGCAAATAAAACATTTTATCTAAATTAATTCGACCGATATTAACGGCATGTGAAGCAATAATTTTATTATTTTTAATAAACATTTTTGGTTCAACGTGGATAGAACTATTATTGGTTAAAATTAGACCATTAATTTGTTGATCGATAAAACATTTTTTAATATTTTTCTCTACATTATTTAGCACATTGATTTTTATACTACCATTTTTTGATGAAATACAATTAATTTTAATGATGATTTTAGAATTTTGTTCATGAGTAAAATTTATATCGATATTTTTTTGACAATTAATAGCTTTTACATTGAGAACTAATTCAAATTCAGCATTTGTCTTGGCTACTTTATTTAATACAAGGTTTTCATTATTATTCTTAAATAAATTAATTATTTTTTTATTAATTTGCATATATATTTTTTCTTAATATTTTTAATAAAAAAATTTACTCCTTTCGTTTCGATTTCATTGACCAACTCATTATCTCCAATCTTAATAATTTTTCCTTGATTAATTAAAATAACTTTATTGGGATTTATTTTTTTTATAAAGGAAAAATTATGCGAAACAATTATTATAATTTTATCTTTTTTAATCCTATTGATATATTCAATAATTTTATTGATTGAATCATGATCTACTCCACTATCAATTTCATCAATTAAAAGCATTTGAGCATCAAATATTTGTGATTGTAGTAATTCTATTTTCTTTTTTTGTCCACCGCTAAAGCCAACGTTAAGGCTTCTCAACAATAACTCATTATTTAAATTAAATTTTGTAGAAAAATTATCAATGCTTTTATAAAGCTGCGGAAAGGGAATTTTTTTATTATTATCATTAATTATTCTCAAAAAATTTAATGTTTGGATCCCTTGTAATTCAATAGAATTTTGTGGTAAATAAAATATTCCTAATTTGGCAATGTCTTTTGTATTGAGTTTATTCAATATGACGCTATTAAGAATAATATTACCCTTTGAAATAGCAATAGAAAAATGCTTCATAATTGTTTTTAATAAGGTTGTTTTACCACTACCATTGTTTCCACTTACCAATAAAACATCTCCTGTTTTTAATGAAAAACTTATTTGGTCAAGCATAATTTTATTATTAATTTTAACCTGCAGATTTTTAATTTCGAATTTCATGATAAAATTATAAGTTTTATTGATTTATAATTTATTTATGCTAAAATCAATGATTAGTTCTATAGTTGCCAAGCATTTCAAAAAGAAACTGGACAATTTAACAATAAAAGAAGAAGACATCAATGAATTATTGAATCAAATTAAGATTTCATTATTAGACGCCGATGTTAATGTTAATGTTGTTAAAACTTTTTTGCAAAACATTAAAACTAATGTTGTCAATAAAACTTTATCGCAAGGACAAGACCCACAACAATATGTTTTAAGTGTTATTAAGGAAGAATTAATTGAAATTCTTGGTAGTAACCCAAAAGTAATTAATACGGAAAAACCATTACTAAAAATTATGCTAGTTGGCTTGCAAGGTTCTGGTAAAACAACAACCTGTGCTAAGTTAGCATATTATTTTCAAAAATATTTTAAAAAAAATCCGCTATTGGTAGCAATTGATGTTTATCGACCAGCGGCAATTGAACAATTAAAAACATTAGCTAGCGAAATCAAAGTTGATTTCTTTGATAAGGGTGCGCAAAATCCAGTTTTAACAGCCGATGAATCTATTAAAATTGCTAAAATTCAAGAAAATGATGTCATTATTTATGATACCGCTGGACGTTTACAAACAAATGAAAAATTAATGAATGAATTAGTTGAAATTAGAAATAAAGTTAATCCGGATGAAATTTTATTTGTTGCTGATGCTATGAATGGACAAGAAATTGTTAATGTTGCAAGTGAATTTAATAAGCATTTAGATTTAACAGGTTTTATTATTACTAAACTTGATGGTGATGCCAGAGCAGGTGCGGCATTAAGTCTAACTAACCTATTAAACATTCCTGTTATTTTTAGTGGAACTGGGGAAAAAATTGGATCTTTAGAGCAATTTTATCCTGATCGTATTGCTAATCGTATTTTAGGATTAGGCGATGTTGCATCATTGGCAGAAAAAGCCAATGATGTGGTTGAAAAAGATAAAATGAAAAAATCTTTTACGAGAATGCTAGCAGGAAAAATGGATTTAGAAGATTTAATCATTCAAACTCAACAACTTAACAAAGTCGGTGATATTTCTTCAATTTCTAAAATGATACCTGGTAGTGGAAAAATAAGTGATGACCAAATACAGCAAGCTGAAAATAAAATAAAAGTTTGAACAATTCTTATTAATTCAATGACTAAAAAAGAAAGACGTAATCCTGCACTATTTAAAAAAGAATCTTCAAGAAAAACTCGTGTCATTAAAGGTAGTGGCAGGAGTGCTGAAGAATTTAATAGATTGATTAAGGAATGAGAAATGGCAAAAGATAAAATGGCTGAAATTGGCAAAAAAATAATGAAGGGGCAAAATCCATTAAATGGATTATTCTAAAGATAAATAATTTTGAATTTAATGCCTTTTTCATTGGCATTAGCAATAATGTAGCTTCCAACCTTTTGTGGAAATTTTGGAAATAACAAACTACCAGGATTAACAATTGTTATTTTTTTATTTTTTTTAATTTCAGCAACATGCGTATGTGCTTGGATAATATATGAAATTTTATTTTTTCCAATAATATTGGTTCAATAATCTTCTCATTCACTCTTAAATTTTTCAACATCTTGCAAATCATCGCCAAAAGCTCTTTTGCTAAAATCATAAATATGAACTAAAAGAATGCGATGATTAAAAATATTGAATATTTTGTAATCTTGTCAGTAACCATCTCTCAACATTTGTGAATTTAATTGGCTAGTTGGTGTGTCTTTATATTTCCTTACACCAATTCCATGATTACCCAGCACATAATGGTGTACTTCTTTGGTAATATCAACAATTTTATGATTACCATCAAATTCTCATTTATCAAAATCACCAGCATGAATAACAACATCGGCCTTTTCTTTCGTGATAATTTCCTTATAGAAAATTTTATCTCCGTGAGTATCTGCAATAATTAATAATTTCATTAAAAGAATATTATAATAAATTAAAATTTTGTATAATTGGTCTACTTTTTGATATTTTTGATTAAATTTTCAATTTTAATATTTCTTTCAATACTTTCATCTGAACAAAATAAAAGATTTGGAGTCTTTCATATCTGTAATTCACTTGCTAATGCCCTTTTGAATAAACTAGCAGAGTCATTAAGTTTTTTAACAAACCTGTCAATATTCTTCCTGTTATAGGTATCAACATAGACTTTTGCCAATGTTTTATCATCAGTCAATTTCACATATGTAAAACTAATCATTTTTAATTCTTGATCGTAAGCCTCATATTTAATTGTATGATTAAGAATGTTGATAATTTGACTTTCGATTCTATTTCTTCTTCGATCAGCAATTTTATTATCAGCCATTTATATATAATCATTATATGATTATTGACTTTAGTGACATACTTACAAAACAAAAGGAATTAGATAAAAATATTTTTGCCAAGCATAATAAAACATACCATGAAACTTTTAATGAAAGAAAATTAGCTCTTTTAGTTGAGTTAGGTGAATTATCTAATGAAGTTAGATCATTTAAATACTGATCATTGAAGGACAGAAGTGAAGATGAAGTTGTTTTGGAGGAATATGTTGATGGCATACATTTCATCACAAGTTTTTGTGTTCACTTTGGCGTTCAACCAATTTTTACACTAAAAGACAATATTCCAAAGCTAGAAAAAAATGCAATTACTATTAAATTTAACAAATTATTTAAAACACTATGCAAATTTGATATTTCAAACAAATACAAAGATAATGTTAAACTAATTAAAAAATTTTACAAAAAATTTCTAATTTTAGGATATGGTTTGGGGTTTAATACTGAGCAAATATTAAAAGCATATGATAAAAAAAATACAATTAATCACAAAAGGCAGGAGAATAAATATTAGTTTAGTATATAATTTTAACATATGGCTAAAGTAGTTGTAAAAAATAATTTTGATGAATCAATGAGAATTTTTTCTCATATAACTTCTGAAACTAGAAAAGATGCAAAAAAGCACGAGTACTACTTAAGACCTGGTTTAAGAAGATTAGAAAAATCAAAAGAAGCGATGAAAACCAAGGCTAAAGCTAGGAAAAGATTCATTAAGAAAGCTATATAATTTTAACATAACTATATAACATGGGATTTTTTGGTAAAATTAAAGAACTATTTTCTAAAAAAAAGAAAGTTGATAGGCAAGTCAAGGCAAAAAATGAAAAAAATATTCATATAGAACAAAAAAAATTTGATGAAGGGTTAAAAAAATCCTCTAATTCGCTTAAAAATTCCATCAATGAACTAGCAAAAAAATATCGTAAGGTTGACCAAAAAATGATTGACGAGATTGAAGAGATTTTATTAATGTATGACATTGGATTCCATTCAACAAAAAAAATTCTTAATGCTATAGTTGAAGAAATTAAAATACAAAATATTAATGATGGAGAACTTATTAAACAAATTATTATTGATAAATTATTTGTCTACTATATTCAAGATACAGATATTGATATCGAATTAAAATTAAAAGAAAAAACAACAAATGTCATATTAGTTAGTGGCGTAAATGGTGTTGGGAAAACCACATCAATAGCAAAACTTGCCCATTTTTTAAAGAAGCAAAAAATGTCTGTTTGCCTAATTGCCGCTGATACTTTTAGAGCAGGTGCTGTGAAACAACTTGAAATATGAGCGGAGAGATTAAGAATTAAAATTTTTAAACCATTAAAAGAAGGACAGGACCCAGCAAGTGTTGTTTATGAAGGAGTTAAATCCGCAAAAGAAAATAATATTGATGTTGTTTTATGTGACACAAGTGGAAGATTGCAAAATAAAACAAATTTGATGAATGAGCTTAAAAAAATGAATAATATTATTAAAAAATTTGATGGATCTCAACCAATCGAATCGTTATTAGTTTTGGATGCAACAAGTGGACAAAATGGAATTTTACAGGCGAAAGCTTTTAATGAAATAACTAAATTAACGGGGATTATTTTAACAAAAATGGATAGTAGCAGTAAGGGTGGAATCATATTATCCATTAAGGATGCATTCAATTTACCAATTAAATTCATTGGGTTAGGTGAGCAAATAGAAGATTTGGAACCATTTGATTTGGAAATGTTTATTAATGGTTTGGTAAAAGAAATTGATTTTGTAAAATAATAAATCTTGAACTCATAGTTGATTACTATAATATATTTAGAAATAGGACCAAATATTTACCGGGAAGTGAAAAATAAAATTATAAAAACAACTAAAAAATTTACATTAAAAAATTGCAACAGAAATGTATTGAATAATGCTAAGGGTACTATTGTTTTGGAAAATCCAGTGAAATTAAAATCTAAATTGGATAATTCACCAAGGACAAATGACCCATTTGTTAAACAAAGTCAATTAGATGCACTTGAAAAAAGAATTGATAATAGATTTGATAAAATAGAAAAAACACTTAAAATTTTAATAAATAGGAAATAATTTGTTATAATATTTATATGAAAACAAATAACACAAAAACAATAAAGAAACTTGATAAAAATTCACAAACATATAAAAATTTAATGACTGCATTTGAGGGTGAGTCTGCTGCTCGAGTTAGATACCAATTCTTTAGTTCACAAGCTAAAAAAGATGGATATGTTCATGTTTCTAATGTTTTTACTGAAAGTAGCGACAATGAAAAAGAACATGCCGAAATATGATTTAAATTAATTCATGATAGCTCCGTTCCGCCAACAACTCAAGATCTATTAGAAGCTATTAAAAATGAAAAATATGAATGAAGCACAATGTATGCTAATTTTGCAAAAACTGCTGAAAAAGAAGGGTATACTAATATAGCTAGATTGTTTAAGGGTGTTGGCGAAGTGGAAAAATTTCATGAAAGTAGATATTTAGCCTTATTAAAAGAAATTAAGGATAAAAAAACTTTTGTTGACACAAAGGAAGTATATTGATGGTGTATGAATTGTGGATCATTTGTTAAAAGCAAGACTGCTCCATTTTTGTGTCCTGTTTGTTCCCACCCGCAAGGATATTTTGTTCGTAAAACAATTAAAATTTGTGATTAATTCCATAAATATATAATATTTATGTATGATTTATTCAAGAAAACTACTTGAGCAGTTTTTGCCGGGTCTTAAGAACATTTCAGATATAGAATTATCTAATGCTGTTGGAAGCACAGGCAATGAATTACCTGTAAAGGACATTTTTCATCATCCAAAATTAAATGACTTGGTCATCGGACGTCTAATTTCATTTCAAAAACACCCAAATTCTGATCATTTAAATGTTTGCAAGGTACAAACTGACAAAAACGGTACAATCAATACCATTGTTTGTGGAGCAAATAATTTGGTTGCTAATAAAAATGTGGTTGTCGCATTAAATGGAGCTAAACTATATGATGGGAGAATAATTGAATATAAAGAATTAAGGGGTATAAAATCTGAGGGCATGTTATGTAGTTATAAGGAATTGACACCTCTTAATGCAAATGTTATCAATAAAGACGATGCCGATGGGATCATGTTGTTTGATGATGGAATTATCGGCGATACAAACGTTAGCGAATTTTTAGGACTTGATGATACTATTTATGAAATTGAGGTTCCCTTCGCTAATAGAAATGATATTAATGGTGTTTTGAGTTTTTGCCAAGATTTATCAGCATTTTTTGATTTTAAATTTGTATATCCGAATCCTAATATTTCTGAAAAATTAATAAATTTAAAAAATGAAATGAGTATCAATAAGAAGGCATGTAGTAGTTTTGCACTCGCTAAACTAGAAAACATTAGGATTCAACCAAGTGAATGAAAAATTAAATCGCTCTTAATGAATAATGGTATTAAACCACTGAATAATTTGCTTGATACATTGAATATTATCACTTTATTAACTAACATTCCGTCTGCTGCCTATGATGCATCAAACATCAGTGATATCGAAGTAAATTTTGCCAATAAAAATGAAAATTTTAGTGGTTTTGATGGAAAAGAATATAAACTAGATGGAAAAGATATAGTCGTTAAAACAAATAATAATATTATCTCAATCGCAGGAATATTAGGTGCCAAAAACTTTGGAACTAATAAAAATAGCAAGGATGTCTACATTGAATTTGCTAATTTTAATTTCGTTAATCTTAGAAACAGTGCTAATAAATATGACATTCACACAGATGCTGTTAGAAGAAATATTCATATAAATACAAATTATGAAATCTTATTGGCGGCATCATTATTGCAAAAATATTTTGCAAAAAATTTGATTGGTTATAAACTTGATGTAGAGATTGAAAAGAAAAAAAATATTAAAATAAATTCGAAAAAAATAAATGAAATTATTGGGAGTAATTTCAAAATGAATGAAATTATTGAACATTTGCAAAAACTGGGGTTTGGATACAATGCACAAACAAAATCTGTTACTCCACCATTATATCGAACAGATGTTACTTCCATTGCAGATATAAGTGAGGAAATCATCAAATCCTTTGATATCAATAAAATTAATGAGGAACCAATTAAAAATTCCTATTCAACCATCAACAAACACACAGAGTATTATTTTATAAAAAAAATGTGAGATATATTATTAAGCAATTATTTTAATGAAGCAAAAACTTATAATACCATCAATAAAAGTGATTTAGATAAATTTAATATTTTTAATTATCATGATAATGTTAATATCGTTTCTAGTAATGCTAATAGACAAAATTTAAGAAATAACTTGGTTCACTCATTATTGAATATCATGTCATACAACATATCATACAAAAATTCAATCAAACCAATTTTTGAAATACAAAAAATATATCAAAAACATAGAATAGGTATTAAAAATATAACATTGCTTACACCTGAAAATATTTATTTAGATAAAATTAATAATTCTAGAATTGTTTATAATGTCAATGGATTAAAAGGAATTATTAATCAAATTGTCTCAATTTTCAACGCAAAGGTATCATATAAAGTTGAGAGTAATCAATATTTTTATGACAATGAATGTATTTCAATAATATATGAAAATAAAATTATTGGATATATTGGTTTAATCAAAAAATCATTATTAAAAAATTACAATATCAATGAAAAAATTTACGCAGCAACAATCAATTGAGATGATTTGTTTACTAATTTCAAGAATAAAACTGTGCAATTATCTCATATTTCGGCATTAATGCCAATAATTAAGGACATAGCATTTATTTCAAAAAAAGATTCATATTTACAAAGTACTATTGAAAAAATAAAGTCATTAGAATTCATTGATAATGTTGAATTTATCGATAAATATGAACATAATGTAGATGTTTCATATACAATAAGATTTTATATTAAAAATTCAGAAGGCCTAACAACGAATCAAATTGATACTTTCCTAAACACAATCATCAATATTTTTAAAATGAATAGTTTTGATGTTAAAAAATAATTTAAAGAAATACTTCCCCTGGTTTAAAAATAATAATAATTGAATCTATTTGGATTCAGCAGCAACTAGTTTAAAACCAATAGCTGTTATCAAAAAAATAGAGGAGTATTACACAAAATATAGCACAAACCCGCATAACAATGATTCATCAATAGCTAGTAAAGTGAATCAGGACATTAAAAAAGTAAGATCTAATATTTCTAATTTTTTTAATGTGGAGCAAAATGAAATTGTTTTTACCTCAGGAGCAACAGATGGCTTAAATCTAATTCAGTCAAATGTTATTAAATGATTGAAACAGGATGATGAAGTGGTTGTTAGCTATGGAGAACACTCTAGTAATTTATTACCATGATTAAATGCAAGAAATAACAAGAAAATTAAACTTGTTTTTGCAAAAGATAAGAATAATAAACCAAGTGAAACTGCTTTCATTAATGCCATTACAAAAAAAACAAAAGTTATTAGTTTTAGCAACGCAAGTAATTTGTTTGATTATCAAATTGATGTAAAAAACATAGTTAAACATGCAAGAAAAATAAATAAAAACATAATTGTTATTGTTGATGCAACACAATCTGTGCCACACACTAAATTTGATGCGAGAAATAATGATGTTGATTTTTTTGTTTGTTCTGCACATAAAATGTGCGGTCCAAGTGGAATTGGAATAATGTATGGAAAATATAAGCATTTAATTAAAATGGAGCCAAATACATATGGCGGTGGCATGGTTTCGACAGTTGAAAACAATGGTAAAATCAATTTAGCCCCACCGCCAGAGCGATTTGAAGCAGGAACGCCAAACACAGAGGCTATATTAGGATTTGGGGCTGCAATTGATTTTTTGAAAAAAATTGGAATGAATAATATCAATAATCATGAAATTGAATTAAAAAAATATATAGATCAACAATTTAAACACATCAAAAACATTGAATACGTTACCAAGGATAATATTTATCCGATTGTTTCTTTTAATATCAAAGGTGTTAATCCACAAGATTTGGCCAACTATTTGGGCACAAATAAAATTATTGTACGTGGAGGGATGGCTTGCGTTAAAATGCAAGGTATGTTTTCTAACAATCCCAATGGGTATGTTCGTGCTAGCTTTTATTTATATAATGATAAAAAAGATGTTGATAGATTAGTAACTGTACTCAAAAATTTTGATCAAAAAAAACAATTCAAGAATATACTATAAATTATGACAGAAAATGAATTTAAGAAAAAAATTAACAGTATTTTTATTAATATTGACACAAACTTTTTTAGTAATATCGAAAAATACAAGATGGTGCTTCAAGCATATAATAAAAAAATGAATCTCACTAGATTAGAAAAAGAAGAAAAAATTTATGGTCAATATTTTTATGAATCCATTTTGCCATTTGCACAGATAGACTTTAATAAGTATAAAAATATTTTAGACATTGGCTCTGGTAGTGGAATTCCAGGAATTGTCCTGAAACTTTTATATCCTAATAATATTAGTTTAACTGTCATCGAGGCTAACAAGAAAAAGGCAGACTTTCTTAAATTTTTAGCGAATGAACTAAATATTATGATAACACTTCTTAATAAAAGAGCAGAAAATATTCAAAATAGTGAAAGAGAAAAGTATGATCTTGTAACTTCACGAGCAGTTGCTGAATTAAAGGTGATACTTGAAATTTCAGCACCCTATTGTAAAATTAATGGACTGATAGTCGAACCTAAAGGAAAAAAAGTCAAAATTGAATTAAATAACGCTGCTAATATGATTGACCAGTTAAATTTGATTCTTCTTCCTAAAACAAATTTAATATTTCAAAAAAATAAAAAAAACGATCTTAAATTTCCAAGAAAATGAACAGAAATAATTAAAAATTAATATTCTTTTTTAAAACTTCCGAAAGTTCGTTTTTTATCACCAAATTTTTTATGTCCATCACTATGGAAGCTTTTGTTTCTATCGCCAAAACCATGATTAGAAAATTTTCTTGGTCCGCCAAAACTTTTGTTCCTATCACCAAAACCACCACCACGACTGCCACCAAATCTTCTTTCTCCACCGCGGCTGTTGTTATTATGACCCCCAGTTGGTTTCCTTTCATTAGATTTATCAATTCTAATGCTTCTGCCATTATACTCATTAAAATTACTTAAATTACTTGTTGCCGAATTATTAACCTCAATAAAACTAAACATGTCTTTCATATAAACGTCCAATATATCATTAGCGTTAATATTACATTTTTCCACTAACAATGATTTTAATGAACCTTGATCTAGGTTATCTTTTGTGCCAATATTAATAAAAAATCTTGTAGCATTCTCATTAACAGTTCTTTCTTTTCTTGGTTCATGATTAAATTCTTTTCGTTCACTAGTAAATTCCCTTCTTTCACCGTGCAAATTAGTGACTTTTGTCTCATCAACCTCCACTTTGTATTCCTCTAATTTAATTCCAGTATGCCTCTCAATATTTTTAATTGTGAATGATTTTCGTGGATCAAAAAGAGTAAATGAGCTACCACTAGTTTTTGCTCTAGCCGTTCTACCAATACGATGTACGTAATAATCTAAATCCTTAGGAGCGTCATAATTGATAACTAAATCAATACCTTTGATATCAATTCCACGAGCAACGATGTCAGTTGCAACCAGCACATTAATTCTTCCATCTCTAAAATCTTTTAATATTTTTTCCCTTGCGCTTTGTTTCAAATTTCCTTGAAAACTAGCAACTTTATACTCACTATTTCTTAACTCATTGCTGATATCCTTTGCCTCTCATTTTGTATTAGTAAATATCATTGCTAAATAGAATGGGTTATTTTTTAATATTTGTTTTATTGCTTCAAGCTTTAAGTTATGTTTAATAAGAACAAAGTATTGTTTAATATCAGGCTTAGACTCCTCAGTCATGTGAACTTTATGAAGAAATGGGTTAGATTGATATTTCTTTGACAAACTTAATATTTGTTCAGGGATTGTTGCTGAGATTAAAATAGTTTGATGCTTATTTTGAATTGTTTGGAATATTCTGTCAACGTCTCTACCAAAACCCATATCCAACATCACATCAGCTTCATCTAAAATGATTGAGGTGATCGTCTTAACATTGATGCTATTTCTTTTAATATGATCTAATAATCTTCCTGGCGTTGAAACAATTATTTGTGGCTTTGATTGATTTAAATATCTTATTTGTTTATCAATTGGCTGTCCACCATAAATTGTCAATATATTAATATTAAGATTTTTGCATAGTTTCTTATATTCATCGCCTACTTGAATAGTCAATTCTCTGGTTGGGCACAACGCAATCACTTGAATGTTATTGTTATTGGGATCGATGTTATTAATTGTTGGTATAGCAAATGCTAGGGTCTTCCCTGTTCCTGTCGGAGCTTGGCCAATAATATCAACCCCATCAAGAATTTTTGGGATAATATTTTGTTGAATTTCAGTCATATCACTAAAACCAGATTCTAATATATTTGATTGTAAATTTTTCTTAAGATTCAATTCGTTAAAGTTCATAGCCTATTATTCCACAAACTTTAAAAAAGAGTATGAATATAATAATTATACTACTTTTTATTAGTTAAAGTGCCAATTATGAAACGTAAGAGAATATTACATTAGGAAATAAAGCAGATATTTGAGTAGCTAAAACATATGAACCAGTGTTCATGGCATATGTGCCTCCCTTAGCAAAAGGAAAGGTAGATGAATCAAGATTGTAATCCGCATAAGTTGAACAAGCATGATCGTTTTGACCAATATATTCAAAATCAAATGGTGTTCCATAACCAGCAGTCTGATGAAAACTAAGAAGTTGAACATTACTGTAGTGGCTATATAAAGTAACATACTTATCCGTCCCAGCACTAGGTCCACCTGTGATTGTGCCTTCAAACTGAACTAGCATATCAACATTAAAAAGATCATTCTTTTCAGTGACTGTCATTTCATAATGAAATTCAGTAAAGGAAAAAGTTCCGCCAACTGCTGCTAGCATCAAATATGCAGATGTAGCATGCATATAAGCAAAAGCTCTACTATGCATACGATCATTGAACTGTTTTGTTATTTCCAAGTCAAAAGGGTTATTTCCATTAACAGCAAAATCACCGCTTACACCATTAACCGCAAAATCTGCAGGAACATTAGTGATAAAAGCAAGAAAGGATGTATAAACTTCATTAGCATTAGTTACTCCATTGTGTTCTGTACTAGCAAATTTTAGAGTATATGCATCAACTTTATTAGAACAACTAGTTAAACTTGTTGAAAGAGCAATACCCCCCCCAATTAAGGCAACTCCTAATAAACTGAATCCGATTTTTGTATTTAACTTCATATCAACATTATAAACAATGGGGGAGGATTTGTGGTGTAAATTAAAAAAGAATTTTTACCATAAATATGATTTATGATTTATGATTTTTGAAGTAACAATGAAACATAAAAGCCTATCATTGCAGCATTATCGCCACAATATTTTCTTGAAGTTATGTAAACATTTGCACCAGCAATGTTTTTTATTTTATGCTGCAATAATGCATTAGCAGCAACCCCACCACCAATTCCAATTGTTTTGACATTGTGCATATTAATATAATATTGTAACTTAATAATGATATCTTCAATACATCATTTTAAACACGAACTGCCAACTAGCACATTATCTATTTTTTTATTCTTCTGTTTGTGAGTGTTGACATAATTATGTGCAAAACTTTTAATTCCACTAAAACTAAATGGTTTGGATGCGTCAAGATGTTTTATTAATTGTAAATTAGATTTACTTTCATCATAGTTTTTATCAAGACTAACTCCCCCAGGATAGCCAAGACCAATCATTCTGCCAATTTTATCTAAACATTCGCCAAGTGGATCATCAACAGTTTGATTAACTATCACATATTTTGTTAGTGAGGAAAATAAATATAGGATCGTGTTACCCCCGCTAACTACTAAACTCAATAGTGGAAATTTTACCAACAAAGGATTCTCAATAGCAAAGCTAAAAGCATGCCCCATCATGTGATCGACAGGAATTAGTTTTGTTTTCAATAAGAATGAGAGCGTTTTTGCAAAAATTTTACCAACATGTAAACTCCCAGGTAATCCGGGAAAAGCAGTATAAGCTATATAATTGATATCTTTTTGCTCTATTTTACTATTACTCAAACATTTTAAATATACTTCGTTAATGCATTCTTCATGTTTTCTTGATGCAATTTCAGGTATGATTCCACCATATTTTTGATATTCTTTAATGGAAGTAGACTCACTCAAAGATAACAATTCATTATTTTTAAATAATGCTATGGAGGTATCATCACAAGATGTCTCAATAGCTAAAATAAAATTATCATTACATTTTTTCACAAGGTTCAATTCCTAATATTCTCAAGCCATTATTGATAACTTGTTTAACACAAAATGAAAGTGTATATCTTTGATTTGATAGTTGTTGATTTGATGCATCATTAACTTTATGATTAGAATAATAATTATGATATAACCTTGCTAGTTGATATAAATAATTACATAATTTGTGTACTTCATAATTAACAGAAACATTCCTAATCACATGTGGATACAAAGCAATTTGCATAATCAATTCTCTTTCCTCTGGTTTAATTAATAAATCATATTTTTTGACAATGATGCACGTTACCTTATTTTTTTCTAGCAATTGAGAAATTCTGGCATGAGCGTATTGAACATAATAGACTGGGTTGTCAT
This sequence comes from Mycoplasmataceae bacterium, assembly GCA_031289655.1. GTDB lineage: Bacteria > Bacillota_I > Bacilli_A > Mycoplasmatales > Mycoplasmoidaceae > Malacoplasma_A. The sequence goes on along the minus strand of JAITPC010000033.1, from coordinate 21,336 downwards.
TATTTTTTGAAGTAACTTTATCAACATCTATATTTAAATGTGTGTCAAGTGTTGTTGAAACTAAAAACCAACGTGAGGCATCTTTGCCAATAGTTTCAAGCATATCTTGGATTGTTAATGAATTTCCAGAACGTTTCGACATTTTAAATTCTGCACCATTTTTTGTTAATTTAATTATCTGTTGTAAAAATATATGAAATTTATCAGGATTATAACCTAACATTTCTGCTGCTATTTTAAGACGAGCAACGTATGAATTATGATCTGAACCCAAAATCATAAATATTTTATTATATCCTCTTGACATTTTAATATCAGTATACGCGATATCTGGCGTAAAATAAGTATAGGAGCCATCTGATTTAATCAATACCCTATCTTTATCGTCTTTAAAATCTGTGGTCCTTAAAAAAGTGGCATCATCCTGTTTATAAATATATGTTTTTAATCTTTCTAAAATATTTGGGATAAATTTATAAACATCTCTTTCGCTAGATCAAATGTCCATTTCCACACCAAAAGTTTTTAGATCTTGTTTAATGATATTCAACATATATTTTAATGAAAAATCATTAAAAAATGTTTTAGTCTCTTTATCCATTTCTTTTTTATTTAAATATTTGTCTCCATATTCCTCTTTTATTTTTTTTGCAACATCAATAATTTCAGCCCCATGGTATGAATCCTCGGGCAATTCCACACTCTTGCCAAATTCTTGTTGATATCTAATAAAAACAGCTTGACCTAAATTATCAATTTGATTGCCAGCATCGTTAATATAATATTCCTTATTGACAGCAATACCACAAGTTTTTCATATGTTAACTAATGTATCTCCATAAGCAGCATTTCTCGCATGACCAAGGTGCATTAAACCAGTGGGATTGGCCGAAACAAATTCCAAATTAAAAAACAAGTTATTTTTCTTTCTTTTACCAAAATCATTTTTTTTAACAATTGTATCTTTTAATGAGGAATTCAAAAAATCAGTATTTAATGTTAAATTTATAAATCCGGGTTTTATGAATTCTACCTTAGAAAAATATTTTGTTTTTTTATTTAATTTTTTTATATAAATTTTCGAATATTTATCTATCTGTTTTTCAGTTAAATTATGTTGTAATAAAAATTTAGTGGCAAAATCTCCAAAATTAATATTTTTATTTTTTTCCAAATCAACACTATAAGTATTAATATCAATTCCTGTTAGATTAATAAAATACTTATTTGTATTAATTACTTTTGAAAGTAATAATTTTATTTTTTCAATAAAATTTTGTGGTAATTTTGTCATATATATTTATTATATAACTCAATACTTTTTTTATTTTGTAACAAACACAACATTTTTTATTTCAGGCAGTTCCAACATAACGCTTTCCTTCATTCCATAATCAAATGTTTGATCAAAAAATGAACAACCAACACAGGCACCTTTAACTTTAATGATCAAAGTCTTTGTTTTCCTGTCATAACTATCAAATTCCATATCACCGCCATCATTTTGAATATACATTTTTAATTTAGCAATAACTGATTTAATTTTTTTTACCATTATTTTTAATATAAAAATTATATAAACTTATAAAACCTAAATAAGTTAATTCTTCAGCCCTTGCATTTCCACTGATTTTATTTTTTTTTAAATATAATGATAAGGTATTTTTATCAATAATATTTTTTAAATTATTTAATAGAGTTCTTCTTTTGCTATTGAAACACATTCTAATAAATTTATCATAATTTTCATCATAGGATTTATTATTTTTGCTGATACTAATAAAGGTAGAATCCACTTCAGGAACTGGATAAAAACTACTTCTACTAATATCAACTAGTTTTTTTATTTTACAATATGTATTTAATAAAACGGTAAAGGCGTTATATTGCTTTGTCCTGGGAATAGCCATCATTCTTTCAACCATTTCTTTTTGTAACATACAATACATATTTTTGATTTCTGATTTTATAAACTTTATTACAACAATAGAACTAATAGAATATGGCAGATTAGAAACAATTACTGTGTTTTTATATTCCTTTGCTAATTCATTAAAATTTGTTTTTAACGCGTCAATATTTAATAGCTCAAATTTTTTAGCATCATATTGCTTATAACGCTCTGCAATATACTCACTAAGTCTTTTATCAATTTCGATGACAATGATTTTTTTAGTTTTTTGAATTAAAATATCAGTTAATGCGCCTAATCCAGGACCAATTTCCAAAACTAAATCATATTTACTAAAATCAATTTTATTAACCATCGATGTATAAACTTCTTTGTTAATCAAAAAATTTTGACCCATTTTTTTTGATGGATTAAATTGAGTTCTTTTAAGATAATTTATTGCATCTTCCATTTATCTATTTGAATTTAACTAAACAATATTCTTTTTTTCCTTTTTTAATATAACTAAAAGAATTATTGATGCTATCCTTTTTTTCAACATTAAAATCTATACTTTCAATAATTTTTCCATTTATTGAAATACCTTTTTGTTCAATAATTTTTCTTCCTTCACCTTTTGATTTAACCATTTTTGTTTCCAATAATAAATCTAATATATTAATTTTTCCATGTGGTGATAAAAAATTATTTTTATCTCCTAGTCCTTCCAATAATTCGTCACTTTCTAAATTTTCAAGTTTGTTATTAAAAAAAGCATCGGTAATTTTTAATGCTTTTTTTAGTTCATTTTCGCCGTGAACGTCTCTAACAATGTTGTTCGCTAATTCTTTTTGTGCCACTCTCTTAGATGGTTCTTTTTTATGATTTTTCATTATTTCTTTGATTTCATCTTTACTTAAATAAGTCAATCTTTTCAATAGTGTTTCGATCATCTCATCACTTTGATTCAATAAAAATTGATACATAACATAAGGGCTTGTTAAAGTTCTATCCAATCAAATCGTACCAGATTCACTTTTACCAAATTTTGTACCATCGTCTTTTAATAACAATGGAACAGAGAAACAACATGCTTTATTATCACTGCCGACAACTTTCCTAATCATTTCTAAACCAGTGGTAACATTACCTCATTGATCTTGTCCACCAAATTGACATTCTATGTTATGATTCTGATACAAGTATAAAAAATCATAGCCCTGCAACAATGTATAAGAAAATTCGGCATAACTAATGCCTGTTTCTAATCTCCGGGCAATTACATCTTTTTCTAATAAATAATTAACATTGACTAATTTCCCTATATCTCTTAAATAATCACCAATGCTCATATCTTTATAAAATTCGGCATTATTCAAAACTTTATCAATGCCAAATATTTGTTTTACTTGTTTTTCAATAGATTTAAGATTTGCTTCAATTTCTTTTTTATCTTTATTATTTCTCTCTAAAATAGAGTCTTTTGACAACTTTGGATCACGAGGATCGCCAACTAAGCCTGTAATTCCTCCAACAATAATAATAACTGGATGTCCATAATTACGAAGCATTTTTGTGATGTGATATGCTTGATAATTGCCCAAATGCATAGATTTAGCACTTGGATCTACGCCAATATATACTCCGCCTTTATTTTTAGCTCATTCGGCGATTTTATTCTTATCACTAACATCATAGATTAAATCTCTTCACTTTAATTCGTCAATAATATTCATATTAAAATTATAGTTTAATTTTATGCCTTATTTTGCGTACACTACTATTTTATTTAATACAAATTTATTTCTTTAAATTTTTAAATTACTTAATAATTCAGATTGTTCGTTTGTAATTAATGCATCAATTATTTCTTCCAAATAACCCTGCATAATGTAATCTAATTTATTTAGACTCAAGCCAATTCTATGATCGGTAATTCTGTTTTGCGGATAATTGTACGTCCTAATTTTTTCACTTCGGTCTCCAGTTCCAACTTGCTCTTTCCTTGTTGTGTCAATAGAATTTCTTCTATCGGTTTCTGCTTTCCCTCATACTTTAGCTAATAGCATTTTCATAGCGCGATCCCTATTTTTAAGTTGACTTCTTTCCGCGTCGCAGGCAACAACTATACCTGTTGGATTATGCGTAAGTCTAACAGCACTTTCCGTTCGATTAACATGTTGACCCCCAGCTCCGCCTGAACGATAAACATCAGTCCTAATGTCTTCTGATTTCAATTTAATATCAATCTCGTCTAGTTCAGGCATAACCGCCACAGTAATTGTTGAAGTATGAACTCTACCTTTTGATTCTGTCGCAGGAACTCTTTGAACCCTATGAACACCACTTTCATATTTCATTTTAGAATAGACATCGGTGCCTTTAACATTAAAAAAAATATAATCATAACCAAAAGCATTGGTTGAAATATCCATAACATTAACGGTTCAGCCTTGATTTTCACAATAATTTTTATAGGTATCAAATAGATCGGCAGTAAATATTGAGGCTTCATCACCTCCAGCAGCAGGTCTCATCTCCACAATAATATTTTTATCATTGTATGGATCGATCGGCAATAATAATATTTTCAATTCAGCCTCAATTTGTGAATATTTCGTTTTCAGTTCATTTAATTCTAATTGTGCCATTTCTAATAAATCCTTATCTTTATCTTTTTCTAAAACTTTTTCATCGCTCTTAATATCTTCAATTGTTTTTTTATATTCTAAAAATTTTTCTTTAATAATACCGATTCTTTTTAATTGTTTGTTAATTTCACTAACTCTACTAATTGGAATGGCAGAATCTTCTAATTCATTGTTCAATGAATCATACTTAGCTACCATTTTAACGAGGGTATCATACAAACGGTCATTATATTCCATGATTCTATTTAAATATAATAATTATAAACGTATGAAAAAAACACAATTTTATTTCAACAAATTTAATTGGAATAAAAAATGATGATGAAAAATTGTTTTACAAATTTTCATATTGACATTGATTGTTTTGGGACTTGAAACTATTGCCTATTTTTATGTTGGAGTATGATTTGGGAATTTATTTACTGATTATTTGGGTAATGGAGCATTAAATTTACAATTACCATTTGATAAAATTATCCCATGATTTACACCATTGTTTCCCTTTTACATCATTTGACCTTTTATTTCATTTATAGTTTTGCCGCTTTGCATATACTTTAGTGGTGGAAAACGTAATTTTTATGCCTATACTGTAGTTTCCATACTATTTTATATTATTTCATGTATCATTTATTCTGTTATCCCAACCACTTGTTCGCCAGCTCAATTTCAACCTGATGGCTCTATATACAAAGCTGGCTTCCATTCTTGGGATTGAACAGTTAATCAACCTTTTCATAGCGAATTAATAGCATTAGCAAATGATCCTAATAATATTTATGGAAGTGCTCCAAGTTTTCATAATTATTGGGCTGCGATGTTTATATTCTTTGCTATTGGCAAACACATTAAGTTATACTGAAAGGGGCCAATGATAGCTTGTGGCTTATTAATTTCTATTTCTACTTTAATGTTGCACCAACACAATTTAGCTGATATTGCAATAACATATGCAACCGCTTGCTTAATTTTAATGTGAGAAATACATGCCAATATATCTACAAAGTTTGAGCAAGCATGAGATAAATGATTTAAAATTAAAAATAATAATGCCAAATTACACTAATGGCTTATAAACATTTAAAATATTTTGTTGAATTTTATTTTTAATTCGTATATTTTTTTTAATTCATTGCTTATCAATCATAATTGAATTTCCAAGCATCTTATCAAAGTAATTATTTAAATTGGAATTTAATTTTTCATCTTTTGCAATAATAGCATTTTCAAAATTAATTTTTAGGCTTCTATTATCTAAATTACTTGAACCAAAGATAGATAGATCATCATCGATAATAAAACATTTAGCATGAACAAAAGTAGAATATTCATAAACTTTAACATTATTTCTCAATAAACAGCTATAAAAACTTCTATTCATTAAAAGAGATCAATTTTTCTCAGATTTTTTGCCAGGTAACATAATTTCTACATCAATATTATTTTGTCCTGCTATATTAAGCGCTCGCAAAACAACTGAGGTTGGACAAAAAAATGGATTTATAATTCTAATTCTTTTTTTAGCATTAAGGAATGTTTGCATTAATGAGTCCTCAATATTTTTAATTGTGTAATTTGGAGCTGAGGAAATAAACTGCATTTTTAAATTGTTATCGGCTTGATAGACTTGTAAGATATTTTTAAGATTCTTTTCCGTTATTTGCTTATTTTTTTTCTTAGCATTTGAAAATTGAAAATAATTGGCAAAAAAATTAATTGACATAGAGTTAACAATTTCACCGCTAATAATAAAACTCAAATCCTTAAATATGTTAGCATTTTTTTTAATTGTTAAATATTGATCTGCGATATTAAATGAACCATATAAACATGTTTTGTTATCAATAATTAAATTCTTCTCATGTGATCTAAAATTTGTTGATGATTTTAATGGATTAAACCCTCTGGGATTGAAAACACTTACATCAATACCTTTTTTTATCATCAATCTAATGAGTTTTGAATTACTTTTCCTAAATGAGCCAACCCAATCATACATGAAATAAACTTTTACACCGTCTTTTGATTTTTTGATCAATTCATTTGCTATTGTGTAAAGAAAAACACCATTCTCAATAATATACATCTGCACAATAATGGTCTTTTTTGCTCTTTGTATTAACGATATACATTTAGCTAAAATATCACAATTATTTTTAACTATTTCAAGTTCATTTTTTTTATAAATTGCCGCATTACTAGTTCCATTATTAAACTTAAATGATGATCATTTTTTCTCTTTTTCAATAAACTTTACTGAATAAGTGTTATCCTCATAGGTTTTAAATAAATTATTTTTAAATCCGTCCTCATCCATTTTATTTTTAATAGAAAAAGGTATTGTTCCAAATATAAGAAACAGTAATATTCCAATTAATGGCAATAATAAAAATGTAAATAGCCAGCATGCTTTTGTCTGAGTCGAACGATGCTTTGAAATTAAAATAAAGAAGCCTACAATTAAATTTAAAGCGTAGAAAATGCCCAACACGATATATACACCAATGAGTGTGCTATTATAAATTATTTCAAATGCTATACCTGTATAAAATATTAATAAAAATAAGGAAAATATAGATATTGATAGTATTTTTTTATTATTCATAATATAAATAAATTATATTTATTTGTGCTTCTTTCTCATACTATCACGAATATTTTTCTGCAATAGTTGCTGTTTAATTTTTTTTTCAATAAACTCATGTCTAATTTTTTGTTTAATTTTAAATATCTTTTGCTTAATCTTTTTTTTATATCCAGGTTTAATTTCTTTTGAACCAACATTAATGATTTGTTTGATTTTATCATTGGTAGTTTGATCAAACATTCTTTTTTTTTGCAATTTTAAATGTAATGGTTTTTCCACCATCTCATTTTCTCTTAATAAATAATAATGAAAATTGATACTTTTCCTAGTCAAACGATTGATTTGGTTGTCAATACCTCTTTTGTAGATAACGAAAGCTGTTCCAATATCCTTATATCTTCCAACTCTACCAATCCGGTGCATATATCATATATCTTCTTCGGGCAATCCATAAGAAATGATCATATCGGCACCAACAATATCGATTCCTCTACTAGCTAAATCAGTTGCCACCAAATATTGAAATTTATTATTGTTTATATCATTAAACACATGTTTTCTTTGGCGAGTTGATAAATCTTTATGCAAAAGTGCAATATTTTCATACTTATTTTCTAACATTTTTTGATATATTTCATTAGCTTCATTTCTGGTGTTAGCAAAAATAATGCAAAAATATGGATTAATATTTTTTAATAATCTAAACAAAGTTTTTATTGGTTCATTATTATCAGTTGTATAAACAATATTATTATTTACTTGTTGATTGGCCCAAATTGATTTAGTTGTTGAAATAACCTTGGTATCTTTAAAATACTTACTAAATCGATTAGCTAATGATTCGTGAGTTGTAGCACTACATAAAATCTTTTGTAGACTATCAGAATTAACAAATTCAAGTATTCTATCTATTTGATTACTAAAACCAAGGTCCATTAGCATATCAACTTCATCGAAAACAATTATTTTAATATTTCTATTGATAACCTTTTGTTCTAATAATTCAGTGATTCTAATAGTTGTTCCAACCACGATGTGTGGCGGATTATTTTTAATCGATTGTTTTTGCTGGTCTAAATTAGAATTACCTATTAGCAAAGAAATTTTAAGCAATTGTTCATTTTTTTTAAAATCTAATAATTTTGAATATATTTGTCTAGACAATTCTTTTGTTGGCAAAACAATTATTGCCTGTGTGTTATTTAATTGTAAATCAATAGTATCTAGTATTGGCAATAAATAACAATATGTCTTACCGCTGCCTGTTTGACTAGTAATAATAGCACTTTTACCTTTCAAAGTGTATGGCAATGACTCTTCTTGAATTTTTGTTAATTGTTTAATTTTTAATTCTTCAAGAGTTTTTTTAATAAAATATTTTAAATTTAATTCACTTGCATACATATATGTAAATTATAGAATTGATATAACCTAAATAAGAGTTTATAATTATATTGAATATGAAATATGCTATTATTGTTGATTCATCAAGTGGAATAAAGAATGGAGAATTACAAGATGTTTTTGTTATACCTATGGTGATTGCTCGCACAACTAAAAATAAAACTAATACCCTAAGAGATGGCGTTGACATTAAAACAGCGGACATGTTGCACCAAATGATTTCTGGTGAAAATTATAAAACAGCTAGTCCAATCATGGGAGATTGTGTTGAATTATTGAATAAAATTGAAAAATCTTATGATGAAATTTATATATTATCAATTCCAAGTTGTATTAGTGGAACATTCAACCAATGAAAATTAGTTTCAAATGATTTTGATAATGTTTTTGTTTATAACACTCCGGGAGTAGGGAATATTATTAGATGAATGGTTGAAGATATTAAAAAAATAAAGGATGTTGATAATAAATTGGTTAGCAAGTATATCAATGATTCGTTTGATAAAAATAAAATATGTGTAGTTTTAAATGATGTTAAATATTTAGTTAAGGGTGGAAGATTAAATTCGTTGAAAGGTTTTTTAGCTACAATGTTGAAATTCAAAGTTATTGTTGAATTAAGTAATAGCGGGGTTCAATTAGTTGGTAAAACCAATAAAATTAATGCTATTGGTGACATTGTTGACCCTCTTTTGAGTAAAACAATAAAATACAATGGGAACAACATCAACAAACTTTGCATTTTTACAAGTGGAATTGATGGGGGAAAGTTTAATGTTGATGAAATTAAAAACATTATTATTAAGCATTTTAGTTTTAAGGATGTTACCTTTGCTGAGCTGCCAAGTGTGATCGCTGTACATGTGGGACCAAACTATATTGGAATCGCAATGCAAACAAAATAGCTTTAAACTTCTATTTTTCTTCCTTCACTTGAACTCAAATCAAACATTCTTAATTTTCTAATCTTTCTTTCTTTTAACTTACAAATAATTGAGGTTAGGAGAAAGCAAAAACATGGGATAATAATTGCATACAATGTTACATTATTGACCATCTTTTGTAAATTAGTCCAATGTGATTGATCTCGTGGATCCAAATTATAAATATTAAAAATAATTATACAAATAATCACAAAAACAAGTAATAAAATCATACAGGAAGTAGCAATAGCGTGATATACATTTTCATTTAAATATCTTTTTGAATTTCAAAAAAATTTAATATTTCTAGAACCATGAGTTCTTTTATCTCCAATTACTTGTCCTTTATTATTTAATTTATTTTTATCCATATTTATTTAACAGCTGCCAAATTTTGTGAAAATTCTGTAGCTTCAATCGGAACTTCATAAATTATATCTTCGATACGAGAATTTTTTTGAAAGCGTTTATTATTTGTTGTATGAAGCGTCTTGAAATAAATTTCACCCAATTGCAGCATTCCCAAAGAAGCTAAGATATTTCCTTTTGTTGCAGCTGCATTTAGTAATGTTGCTTTTAAGCTTTCTCTGCTCTTATCCTTCTTATTTTTCCATTTAATTTCATCTGTTTGAAAGGTAAGATTAACACTCCTTGTGGAAGTAAGTGCACCTTCTAAAAGAGCTGAAATATTTTTATCAGTATTTTTATGAATAAAATATGTTTTCGCGCTTAGAATTGTTTCATTGATAAGACTAATATCATTATTTGAAAAAGTAAATCCTCTGATATCAATTCCTAAACAAAAGTTTCGCATTGATAAAGTAGCAAAACTATGGCTCACCTCATTAGGGTTATAAAAGAAATCTGTTAACCCATGAAATAAAAATACAACACTTATATTTCTTACTTGTCGATCACTTTCTCCAATTGAAGAATTGATTAATACATCTTTGAATAGCATACGTTTGATGATTCTTTTATGATCCTCTGAGATTTTTTCGGGTACTTCAATATATATAACAGGACCGGCTAATTTTGGCATCAATGACTTTGTAAAATTAAGCATGTTGGATTCTTTTTCATCATTTGTAAGATATTTTTCAAATGCTTTAAAGAACTTGGCTATTAACAAATTGACATGATTAAGAATTTGCAAATTTTGTTCATCTCTTAGCAAATTTCCTAAATCGGTTGTTTCATATTTTTTAGCAGGTGCTTGAAAATAAGTTTCAGAAAGATATTTTTGGTTAAAATTATTAGCAACACTATTAATTGTTGGTTCAATTCGATTGATCTCCATAAAATTTAATATTTCTTGAATAATTTTTGCAGGAGAGTATTCACCGTAATTATTTACCTCTTCTTTTTTTAATAATGAATAAGTTAGCATTTCCGCTATTTGATTATGATTTTTTCCTAGGAAAGGTGCGTATTTAACCTTTGAACTGGTAAAATTTAACAAAATGAAGGTTGATTGAAATTTTGTCGCAATACTTTTCATTTTTTCAATTGTGCTAGAACTATTTTCTGAATCCATGTAAATTATTGGATAATGAAAATATGAACCTGATAAAGCTCAATTTATCATATCATTAGTAACTCCAGTTTTAGCGGCTCCAAAAAACAAGGCATGATATTTTCAATATTCCTTATAAAACATAATTTTATTTTTTCTTGACACAATTGCTCCGTTAGAAAAAGTTGTGTCAATTTTTGATTTTATAGAAACAAAATCAATCTTATGCTGAACTTTTTCTTGATGATTATAATCAATTCACCAAGCAATAAAATCAATAACTCTATGTTTTGGGATAAATTCAAATCCATTATTTTCAGCCTCTTGTCTTTTGATATCATCTTCTTCTCTCGTTCTCTTAATTTTTTTATCAAATATTAATAACATAAACAAGGCTATAAAATTTACGACAGCAAAACCCGTTAAAAATCCATCTAACACTCAATCATTAATATAAAAATCAAAAAATGGGGCAAAAATCGGAAGTATAGGAATGTCTGAATTAGCTCAACTATTAAATACGCTATGGGGAATAATGGCTCAACCTTCTATGTATGAATAAAATGCTAGCACAATTACAATAAATTCAATAACAAGTAGACAAATTGAAAATAAAAACTTCGCTATTCGTGGTTTAACCATGGAAGAAGAATGCTTTGCAACTGAAGCACATAACGATCTAAAACACCTAATGAATAATCTTGATAAAGGGGTTGCTAATAGATATATTGGTCAAAAAATAATTCTATAAATTATCTTAATAAGGCCAAAAATTGTTAATATCCATTTGGGTAATTTTTTTGGTTGTTTGTCTGCCATTATTTCTTAACTCCTTTCTTTTTTTTAATAGGAGTGTGAACATGCTTATGAACTTCATGAGTCTCATGATGAACGATAGGGTGATGAGCAGTAGCTGCGGCCAATATTTTTTTAGTTATTTTTTCAACGCCAGGAAGAGGAGTAGGGATAAAAGGTTGTTGGTTTGCACGTTCATTAACAACAGTTTGTTGAATATTTTGTTCTTGCTGACTTTCTTCAACCATTTGTTGCTTATAAATAGATTCTAAATCCTGTTCTCATATTTCACGTCAAAATGAAATATCAAATTCTACACGATAACGGTCATAAGCATTCATAACTAATAATGCTTTTCCTCGTCCTGCTCTCGTAATAAAACTACGCTCACTTTGAGAAAGTGGTGAACCAGAACCCTCTAGCATGTCAACTAGGAACAACACATCTTCTTCGCCAGTAGTAAAAAACATGTTGTATTGACTCATAGTGAAAATTGATTCATAATATTCTGTTTTCTTGGGATCACCACCAGCACGAATTGAATTAAAGTTTTGGTTTATCAAACAAAGTGCCCCGCCAAATGATCTATCAACCCTAGCAAACTCATCTAATCTTGCTAAAACACCACTAATGTTATGAATCAAGTGCAACTCGTCAATATAAAGAACAACTTTTTCATTAGCATACAAAAATGCTGAAGCAACTCGAATAATATTGATTGTTCATACGGCAAGAATGTTTTTATTTCCATAATTCAAAGCAATATCTCTAACAATTAGGTTTCACATTCTGCTTGCACCTCAATTAATATTTGTATAATTGTTAAATAATGGCGCAGAGATACCAATAGCATGCTCTTTCATCAAAATAAGCAACTTACTAAATGCTGTTTTAGTTTCAGAATTATGTTCACTATTATACCTTCTAATTGCTTCATTGTAAAAATCAACCATCAGTGGATATTTATTTTTAGGAAATTTAAAAAAATCAGATGTTGGAGATATTTTTTTAATTTTTTCATAAACATAAATTTGCACATCATTAAAACAAGATAATACTATTTTGTCATTAGGATTTTCAGTATCCAATGATAGCAATATCGACATTGATGTTAAATTTGCTTGGTATTGACTCAGCAATGGATTTTGTCTTTGATTATTTTCACTAGAAGGTGTAATTAAAACATCAAAAATATTAATGTATGCAGCACCTGGTTGATTAGAACCAATTAATAAATTTTGACCACCAAGATTTTTAGTCATGATATCTCTTTCAGGTTTTGGATCGATTGAAATAATAAACTTATTGTCAAGTCTATCACTAACAATGTCGATATCAGCTGTATATGACTTACCAGAACCATTTCGCCCTTGATAGAAACGATTAAACGAGTTGTATTGTTCATTTTTCTTTCAATAGTCATTGAAAAATGGATCCATATCGCCAGTTGCCTGATCAATTTGAAAACCCTTAAATCATGTATTTTCATCAGCGACTGATGCTCTGGAATAAAATGGATAGGACAAACCTAAACTAGTTGTTAAAATTTTGTGATCAATCGCCGAAATTAAATCTGTATTATTGATGGAAGAAATTGAGGATATGTTTCTTGTAGAATGATTTTTGCCAAAACCAAATGTTTTGAATGCTTTAGAGTGATATTGCAATGAAGGGATATCATATAATCTTGTATTTGTTAATGCATCACGTTGCAAATATTTACAATTAAATATTGTTCATCCATTACTAAATGCAGTAATAGACTTGTTATATTCATCTATCTTTTTTTTGAGAGCTTTTCTAGTTTTTGCTTTAAAAATTAAATAAAAACAAACTTCTTTCATTGCAGTTTGTCCATTAGCGATTGAAACTGTAACATTTTGAGCAATATCCTTAATATGTCTAATTTTTAATCTTTCGGTATCACTTGCTCTTTTCCTAAACCATTTCGTTGTCATGATGCTATCAGCAACAGCATCCATGTGTTCCATATACTTTGAAGATTCAGTTGGTGACATCGGCGAAATATCCATAATCAATGAAAAATTATCACTATTGAAAGTGCTGCCCAATCATCCTAATGTTGCTTGTTCAGGCAAAGAATTAAATGTCTGAAATGAAACATATTCATGTGTACCATCAAGTTTTGAAAATTTAACAATACTTGAATCATAAGAAATATTTTTAATAATTTTCTTATTGGGCTCAGAAATATTAAATCCACCACATCATAGTTCATTAAATACTTGGCTTATTTCTTGTTCTGTAGCTGATCTAAGCTTAAGATGGGCATCAGTCAATGGAGAGGAAAGCACTGAGATGGTTTCAGTATTTTTATCAATTGACTGTCCATCAACGACTATAAAATATGCTTGCTGTCTCAAATCTTCACTTTCATTCAATTCTTTAATCCTTTGAACATATCTATTTCTCGCAAAATTAAGTCCGTAATGGTCATCTTCTAATGCCATTTTTTTAGCAGGTATAGTATAGGCAATTCTTGAGGAAACTATTTTAAATCTAAGGTTGGCACTAAAAAAAGATGTTAAATTTTCAATAATACCTTGAATTTGAGCATTTGATAAAAGGGATGGATCGAATCCTTCAATCCTATAAAAACTTAATACACCTTCATTTGTTGATTCCCTATAATGAACATGGTTATCCCTTGTTTCCTTGATAGCATATAACTGTGTCATTTCTAATGGAGAAATATATTTCCTTTTAAAATTAAATTTTATATTTCGTACAACTCTTCATCTAAATTTTCCATTGGTTCTTGATTGTAAAAATGCCATGCAACATCCAAAAATTAAAAATGGACTAATTCACACCATCTTTATCACATAAATAAAAATTCCACTAAGTCCAAATGTAGGAAATGGAACTGCAAATAGCAAAATAACAGAAATTATTAAAAAAGCTCCAAACCAAAGTCAATCAGAAAGTGAAATATCACCCATCGTTTGAATAACTCTTGTCGGTCGGGGATTTAACTCGCTTGGAGCTATACTATTTTCGTCAGCCATCTATACTATTATTATATTATTTAATATAATCGGCAAAAATAGTCTTATTTAAAATTAGATGGAGGATGATAATTTATTTTTAATTGTTCCTTATCACTTTCAATTTTAAGATCATAAATATTTATCTTTATTCTTGATGAAACTTTTTGAAAATCATCAATATTTTTATATCAAAAATTATTTAATTTACAAATAAAATATGTAGATTCATGATTGATTGTTTTTTCACAAAAATTTTTTTGTAAATTAGACATAAATATTACATTAGATTCATTTCAACTTGTTTTAACATCAAAATAGAATTTTTTATCATTTACGGTAGAAATTAAAAAATCAAAAGGGTCACTAGTTTCCACTCCCCTATTAACTCATTCAATTTTTTTAATTTTTTCCCCATATGGAAGTAATTTTTTATTGATTGAACTAAATAATACTTTGGCTTTTTTATAATTTAAAAATTCCACAAAGCATTCACCTAATAATCCTCGTTGGATTGCTGTTAAATTCTCTCTTTCAGGATTTTCAAAATTAAATATTGCTTTTAATCTATCAAGAAAACCCAATTTTTTTGTATCATTGATTTTAGTAGAATTTTTAATTTCTTCACTATTTGGAGCCAAAGTAGAAATATCATTATTTTTAATAACCCTTTTATATGCAAGTCTATATATTAACAAAAATATTAGCAATAACCCCAATGGGATTGAGGTAAGCAAAATATTCATTTCATTTCTTAATGAATCAATTGCACATACAAGAATTGTTAAAATAAAAAAAATAGTAATTGCAATATATATCATAATGAAAAAAAATTTAAATTTTGCTTTAAATTTATAATTGATATCAATTTCATCATTCACGTGACTTGCTTTTGCATATGTTTCAATTAAATAATTTTGTTCTTTAATAAAATCAAACCCTAAGGAACTGCCAATCTTACATCATTTAACTCCTAAATTTAAGCACAAAGTTACTTTTTTAGGCAGTTGATTTTCCTTGATGTAATATTCCATATATTTTGTGTATAGACTAACTAGTAATTTGATTCCATTTTCTTGATGCTTTTCAGCGGCCATTCGCAAAAAGGTTTGCGCACGAGAAAAATTACTATTTGAAAAATGACTATTCAAATAGTACTCACCAAGCTTAATTTGGGAAGAGTGATTGTGCATACTTGATTCTTGTTTTAACTGTTCTATTTGTTCTTTTTCCATTTAAATTTGTAAAATACTATTTACTGCTGAATTTCTTATGAGATATAATAGATTTTGTTTGATTATTATTACTACTTAAAAATTCTGGTAAAGTTATATCCTTACCAATTATGTTAGTTGGATTATTATTTTTAATATTGATTGCATCAAACAAAGTAGCCAAAATAAGTCAAGCACTTTTTTTACTCCTTGTATTTAATGGAATGTTGTAACTAATTAAATTGGGGTTTGAATTAATATTGGATATTCCAATAATATTGCATCCCATGTCATTGGCTTCAGCAATAGTATTATATTCTAAAGCAGGATCAAATATAACCACTAATTTTGGTATACGATCCATTTTTTTAATTCCGCCAATAAATCCATTCATTTTTAAAATTTCTTTCCTTTTTTCTATTTGTTCTTTTTTAACATATTTTTTTATATCACCAGTCATTTCGAGCTTTTCTAAATCATTAAGTTTCATTATAGACTTCTTAATAGTTTTGAAATTGGTTAGGATTCCGCCTAACCATCTTTTGGTTACAAATAATTGGTCATTTAAATTGCATTGTTGTTCAACAAATTCAGTAATTCCTGCATTTTTGGTGATGACAAACAAAACTTTTTCTTTCTTTTCGATTAAATCCTTAATTAATTTGAATGATTTAACCAAACCAAAAATCATTGAGGATAACGAAAATTCACCAGTTCTATTAATAAATTTAAAATTCAATGGATTTTGCTTTTTATTTTTAACATATGTTTGAGCTCCATATTCAATCATTTTATCCTTAATGTGAATAAGATCTTTTTCCGGTATATCAGTAAGATTTAATTTATTGATAATAACCGATTTAATAAACTCATCAGGTCTTTCAGTTATTAATGGTTTTTTATTTTTATCCATATATATATGTATATATTATATTAAATACCGAGGATAATCTATTTTGAGTTGACAAATTGTTTTCAAATACCTTCATTTTTAAGAAAATTTTTAACAGTTTCACTTGGTTGAGCACCATTTTTGAGATATTGATTGATTAATTCCTTATTTAATTTTAATTTAGGTATAAGATTTTTATTATACGTTCCTAATAACGCGATATACTCTCCATCACGTTTGCTCTTTGAATCAATAGCAACAATTCTGTAGATTGGATTCTTGTGTTTCCCAAAACGAGACATTCTAATTTTTACCATACAATACATAAAAATTATAACTATTTTTTAATCTTTTGATTAATTTTAATTAAATTTTCTCTTAATATAGATATCTCATTCCTATTTTTACATTTATTAAAAGCAACATAAAGTAAATATTTTTTATTTAAATCTTGCTTTGCATACATTATCTCAATTTCGTTAGTTAATTGAATAAATTGCTGCATTTCATCATTTAATGAAATTTTGTTTAATTTTTCCGTATCAATTCTTCGTCTCATTGAGTCAGGAAGAGTCATAATAAAATCAAAATCATCAAAGGCATCTAAACCTTTTAACTTATAAAAAGTTCTTATTTTCAAAATATTTTCATCGATTGATAAAATTTTCTTTTTAACTTGACTAATTTTATTGGAAAGCATGTTTTTAATAAACAAACCAATAATCACAGTAACTGTACCAATAGGGATAATAATCTGCATAATTAAATCTAGGTTTACACCAAAACCATTAATAAAATATGATTTTAAAATTGTATACGCATTTTGAAAAATCATAACACCAATTAAATAAAGTACATCTGATTTATTAATTTCAAACTCTGTAATATCAAGCTTAACTTTATTTTTTGTTGATAAATTAATTATTCCCTTAATCATTGCTAAAATTAATCAATAGATAATTACAATACATGTTGATAGAAAGTTAAAGAATGCAAAGACTAGCGCCAAATTTAAAATAAATTCTGTAGTATTTTTCATCGAATAATCAGCATATGTGAAATTTTTAATTGGATAAGGCGTAACATTTAATTTTTTATTTTTGTGATTAATGCGCGATTCCCTTATTCCATTTATACCAAGCATCGCAAAGGCCACATAAGCGATAATTAAAGTTATAAAGTAGTAACTATAAGCCAAGGTGATTCCCTGTCAACGATTATTCCATGCATCAATAGGTGCAGTGGAAGAAGGGATTGAAGCAGTTCCTGGGATAAATCACATCAACGAAAAACCTATAATTGGGAAATTAGCTGGATACTCTGTTCATTCAAGCATTTTATTATAAGAAGCTGCTAAATCAAAAGCAGCATTAATTTGTCCAGAACCAATCGCATTACGAATTTGTGAAATACTATAAAAACTAATTTCTGTTGTACCAAATGTAAGGATTAAGGGGTCATTATGTCTTAAATTTGAATAATAATTTTTTTCTCACATCAAATATATCATCAATAAGGTTAAACAAACGCACAATGCACCTCACAATATTAATTTAAAAATTAACTTTCAGTCTATCACCGAAAGATTAAATGATAATAAAGGTTTTTTTGTTTTATTATTTTTCTGCATTTGGTATTATATTCATTATAGGTAATATTTCATATGAAATTAGTTTAAACACATTATCTTTGCCTATACTAATATAACTAAAATCAGAATCTTTAAATCCCAATGCTCGAATAGAATTAACTGTATTGGTCCCACAAATAAAAGTATAATGACCTTTTGCAGTTAATGATTTTAATTCATTGAAAATTTCAATTGTACCTTTTTGAAATTGTTCTTGCTCAATTATTCCAAAAACTCCATTAAATAAAATCAAGTCACTATTATTTAAAACTTCGGATATTTTTTTTAAAAATATATTTCCGACATCAAATCCCAGTATGTCACCATTAACTTTTTCTTCCTTAACATTAATATTATTCAAATCACTTGCACCAACAATATTATTCATTAAATATAATTTAGCCTTAGACGTTCTCATCGATTCCATGGTTTTATTAACCATCTCTTCCTCAATAGAAGGATGGAAAACCCTATGTCCACTCGCTTTCAAAAAATTATATGCTATTTCTCCACCTATAATCACATTTGTAGCTCTTGAAAACAAGTAATTAAAATAGTTTATTTTATGTCTAAGTCTATTGCCACCAAACATCATCGTTAATGTTTTTGTTGTAAATAAAAGCTTTTTTAAATTATTAATTTCAGTTTCAATTAAATATCCCAAGCATTTACGTTTAATGAATTTCCCAACACCATAAATTGAAGAATATTTAAGGTGTGCAAGACTTAATGCGTCAAAAACATAAATTTCAGCTAAATCAGCCAGGAAAATAGATAAACCATTATCATTCAATCTATCTAATTCATTAAATTCAAAATTTTCTAATATCAATATTTCATTATTCCTAAGCATATTACAAGCATTTTTAACATTATCGCCATAATTTTCATTGATAAATAATACCTTGTTGATTGGTAATAATTCTTGTATTTTTTTAGCAACTAATTCTAAAGAATTAGAATCGTTATTAGAAAGAATAATAATTCCACAGTTTTCATTTAATAATTTCTGTATCGATTTCAGATTTCTTTTTATATTAATATCATCCACAACACGATTATCGTCAATTGGTGTAGTTAAATCCAACCTTAATAGTACTTTTTTGTTTTTGACATTTATGTTACTTAAGGTATATTTATTGATAAAATTCATTATTAAAATTATAAAAGTTTTTCTATTCTTCAATAATTTTGTCAATAATGGTTTTATAAACATTTTTGGCTAATTCTAGCTCAGACTCAATTTTTTCCGCAACCTTAATAGTTGGCCTAGTTGTTGGATTTTTAGGGACAAACAAAGCACAACAATCAATATAAGGCTCAATAGAAATCTCATAGGTTTCATATTTTTTTGCTAAATCAACAATCTCTTGCTTATCATAGGTTAATAGTGGTCGCAAAACAAGAAAATCATCAATGCTATTAGCTATGACTTGCATTGATTCGATCGTTTGACTAGCGACTTGTCCTAATGATTCACCAGTGGCAATCGCCTGATACTCATTCTTGATTGCAATATCTCTAGCAATTCTAAAGAAATATCGTCGCATAATTGTGATTTGGTAAGCTTTTAATGACATATGACTCAATTCGTGTTGTAAATTTGTAAAATTACATATATATAATTTTGATTTATACAAAATATTATTTATTGTTATTACCTTAATGAGTTTTTTAACTTTTGCTAAAGCTTTTGGATTCGTGTGGGGCGGAGTAATAAAAGTTAGAAAATCAACAATAAAACCTTTTTTTATTAACAATTTTGCAGCCACAGGTGAATCAATACCACCAGATATAAGCATTAGAACTTTGCCATTTATTCCTATTGGGAAGCCGCCCATTCCCTTAATTTTATCAAAATAAAATATGGCATAATCATGTTTAATCTCAATATTAATTAATAACTCTGGTTTATGTACATCAACTTTAAATTTATTAAACTTCTTCAAAATAAGTTCTCCCAATTTCATACTTATTTGCAAAGAATTCAATGGATAATTTTTATCAATTCTCTTTGTTTCAACCTTAAATGTTAAAGATTTATTTGAAAGTTTTTTAGAAACATCACTAACAATATCATTTAGCCTAGTAGTCGTCCTATTTCCGATAATAATGAAGGAGATACCACTAACTTGTTTTAACACTTGTATTATCTTATCTTCATCTTTTTTTTTATAATTGGACATCGTCACTAAATCATATTGCTTAGTATACTCAATATTCTTAAATTGTTTCAATGAACGTTTTATATTGTCAAATAAACAATTAACAAAATTTCATCTATTTTTACCTTTTAGAACTAACTCACCGTATTTAATATAGATTACCATAATTATGCTGATTTAATTTTGTGTACAACTTTTTTAATGAATTTTTCGTAATTATTATAGATTACTAAATCTCCAAAATTAAAAAGTTGATTGGAATAATTCAAAATGATTGGTGTATTATTGATGTAGTTGAAATACTGTTGTTTAGTTTTACCAATAATCAAACTATCAATTTTTGGATTTTTTAATATTATCACTAATGTCTTATTGGGAGAATGAAAAAAAGTATCTTCATTATCACGTGATAGGACAATATACTTTTCTAAATTATGTTTTGATAAAGTTTCTATTTTTTTAATTCTCCCATCATCTCCGAAATATGGTGATTGTTCAAAAACTACTAAAATTTGAAAACAGGGAATGTTATTAGCTTGCATATTCGCAGTTTGTCCAAGCATGTTTTCGAAGTAATTAGGTGAATTTTGTGCATAATTTTGCATAACATATTTAAATTCTATAACACCTCTATATTTATTTCCTTCGATAACACAAATA
>JAITPC010000018.1 GCA_031289655.1 Mycoplasmataceae bacterium | reverse complement strand
ACTTTAATGGATTTAATTTTATTGTTACTCAATGTTTTCTTTACTTTGTTGATATTAAGTTCTGTGTTTGTCTGTAACTGTAATAAAAATGTCATAATATCCTCCATAATAGTATGTGCGAAAATTTTCATTTGGCGTTTTTATTTCTGAAATTTTAGTGTTTTGACATGGAAAATTTACTTAGAAACATCATTTGTAAATTATGTTTAAAATCTTAAATTTGCATAAGCCTTATTGGCTTCAGCCATTTTATGTGTATCTTCTTTTTTCTTGAAAGCACCGCCGGTGCTATTAAAGGCATCAATAATTTCATTCGTTAAACGATCAATTTGATTCTTTTCATTTCTTTCCCTACTATATTCAATTAATCATCTCAAAGCTAATGTTACTCGTCTTTCTGGATTGACCTCTGTGGGAACTTGATAGTTACTTCCAGCAACACGTCTTACTTTAAGTTCCATACTAGGTCCAATGTTTTCAAGTGCTTTATTAAATACTTCTATTCCGTCTTTTTTTGTTTTTTCTCCAACTTTAGTCAAAGCGCTATAAACTATATGTTGTGCTAAACCTTTTTTGCCATCTCACATAATTGTGTTAATTAATTTGGAAACAGTTTGCAAATTATAAATTGGATCATTTAGTATTACTTTTTTTTCTGCTCTATTTTTTCTCATTAGCTCCTGCCTTTCCTTTCTTAGCGCCATACTTTGATCTTTGTTGCATACGCTTGCTAACACCTTGTGTATCGAGTTTTCCTCTAACAATATGATATCTAACACCTGGTAGATCCTTTACACGACCGCCACGAATTAAAACGATTGAGTGTTCCTGCAAGTTATGTCCTTCTCCCGGAATATATGCCAATACTTCTTTTTTATTACTTAATCTTACTTTGGCATATTTTCTTTGAGCAGAATTTGGCTTTTTTGGTGTCATAACTCCGACTCTAGTACATACTCCAGATTTAAAAGGATTAGCAGTAACTTTACCTCGATTTTTAATTTTGTTAAAATTGGGAGCTAATGCCGGCGAACGTGATTTTTTATTTTTTGATTTTCGTTTGTGTTTAATTAATTGGGCAATTGTAGGCATAAAATTATTATATATTAGTTGGGCGCGTGCACCTTAATAGCTGGTCCCATAGAGGAAATTAAAAAAATTTTTTGAAAATAATCTCCCTTAATCGTGCTGGGTCTTTTTGATTTAATAAAATCGATAAAAAATTTAACATTTTCACTAATTTGTTTTTCTGTTGCAGTACTATCAGCAATTTTCATGTGAATATTACCATATGTGTCAGTTCGATAATTATACTTACCTTTTTTAAACTCTTGTGCAATTTTCAATGGAGTTGGAGTAACCGTTCCTAATTTTGGATTTGGCATTAAACCTTTTGGGCCCAATATTTTTCCAAGTGTAGAGAGAATCGGCATAAACTTGGGAGTCGTAATAATGACATCAAAATCCATTCAACCTTCTTTAATTTTTGCAATTTGATCAGTCCCTCCAAAATAATCAATCTTATTCGCTTTTGCTTCTTCAATAGTTAATGAATCATCCAAAACTAATACTTTGGTAGATTTGCCAAAATAATATGGAAGTGCTAAATTACCTCTTAATTGTTGTTCAGCTTTAGTTGTATCTAAATTTAATTTAATGGCAATATCAATAGAACTATTAAATTTAGTATTAGCAGTTTGTTTAACCAATTTAGAAGCTTCATCAACATTATACACTTTTTTAGTATCAATCTTCTCTTTTAATAATTTGTATCTTTTACTTCTTAATTTCATTATTTTTTACTTCCTTTCACTATAGGTTCAACATCTTTAATTTTAATGCCCATTTGTTTTGCAGTCCCGGCAATCATTCTTAGCGCTGCTGCTTCATCATAAACATTCATATCCACCATCTTTGCCCTTGCTATCTTTAATGCGTCTTCTTTTGAAATAGTAGCAACAGTATCAGTTAATTGATTTTTCCCAGCAGTCTGAACTTTAGCAGCTTTTTTAATCATTACACTGGCAGGCTCTGTTTGTTTAATATCAAATTTAAATGATTTATCGCTATAAGCTCAAATTATTGTCCTCACTATTTCGCCATTTCTTTGTTTAGTTTTATCATTAAATTGTTTTGTGAACTCAGCCATATTAATACCAATAGAAGCTAATGCTGGTCCAGGACGGGCTTGACCTCCTACTAATTGGATTTTTGCGATACGTTTTAATTCTTTAATTGCCATAAGTTATTTCACTTTAGTGTGGTATTAACGAATAAATTTAATTATTCTCCCACCGCTATGCTTATATTATATATAAATAAAAACTATTTTGCTTTAGATTCTTTATGCGGAGTAACTTTCCTGCATTTTTTACAAAATTTATTAAGTTCTAATTTTTCTGGAGCTGTTTTAGCATTTCGAAAAGTCAAGTAATTGATACTTTTACAAATTGTACATTCTAATCTAACCTGTCTCTTCTTCATATGCTTTAATTATATCTTAATTACTCATTAACTTAATAATTGGTTTAAAACTTTTCCTATGTAGATTATTTATAATTCCATATTTTTTAATCATATCGCTATGAAGTTTTGTCCCATATCCCACATGTCTATTAAAACCATAATTAGGGTATTTTTTATGAACATTTTCCATATATCGATCCCTTTCGACTTTAGCCAAAATACTAGCAGCAGCAATAGAAAAACATTTTTCATCACCTTTAGTATAACTAATAGTTTTCATTTTATTGATCTCAATTTTTTCATAGTCTATTAAACAAATATCTGGTTTAATATTAGAATTAATGATTAATTCTTTCATCCCATACTTTGAGGCTTCCTTGACATTATATTTATCAACGCATTCTACATCAATCATGAATGTTTGACTAATTAAAGCATGTTTTTTAATCTCATCATACAAAATTTCACGAGTTTTTTTACTAAGCTTTTTTGAATCGTTAATTTTATCATTTTTATATTTTTTATCAAAAATAACAAATCCAACATAGATAGGCCCCGCTCAACTTCCTCGTCCTGCTTCATCCAACCCGGCAACATATTTATATCCTTGTGCATGCAGCTTGTTCTCGATTTCATATAAATCATAACTAGAAAGCATAAATCTATTATAAATATATAATATTATCATTAAATGAGTATTAAGTCAACAAATAGTGGATATATATTTGATGATGAGATACTTGATAAAAAATTATTTTTAATTGATAGTGATGGAACGAAGCACCCTTCAATAAATACTAATGATGCTATCAAATTAGCAAATGAAAAAAAAATGAGTGTCGTTATTGTAGCCCCTGCGAAAGAAAATTCATTGGCAATAGCTAAAGTGATAAATAAGGGCAAATTTTTATTTGATATTAAAAAGAAGGAGAAGGAAAAAAAGAAATTAATGATTAATGTGAAAGAAAAAGAAATTACAATTAAACCAAAAATTGGTGAAAATGACTTAATTAGATTTATCAATAACACAATTGATTGATTAAAAAGTGGATACCATGTTAAATTAAAAATTGACGCTAAGGACGATATTTCCAAATTAAGTTCTAGCGAAATAAAAAAATTACCAAGGAATTTAGATAAGGATGAATTTAAGAAAAGAAAAAATAT
The DNA here is from genome assembly GCA_031289655.1 of Mycoplasmataceae bacterium. Taxonomy (GTDB): domain Bacteria; phylum Bacillota_I; class Bacilli_A; order Mycoplasmatales; family Mycoplasmoidaceae; genus Malacoplasma_A. The sequence goes on along the minus strand of JAITPC010000018.1, from coordinate 40,028 downwards.
AATTTTTAAAAATAATGAGGCTCAAATTGATATATTGGTTAAAAATATTTATGATAAATTTGTCACAAAGTTAGGGAATATTGCAAGAATTTTACAGCCGTTAAAAAAATTAACACCTGTTTTGTATTCAGCGTTTTTTTCATTTGACAAAAAATAAAATCTAAATAGCAATATGCACTTTTCTATAAGGCATTGTACCAGAATCGGGAAATAATGCTTTAATTCCACTAGCATTGTCTCCATCGATAGTCATTCCGGTGGTATATGCATCTGCCGTGCTTTCAACAACAGAAAACGTCCATTCACTAGTTACAGAAAAAATAGAGGTGTCAAGAGCTCCAAAATTTATCGTGGATGTTAAATTATCACACCTAGCCAAAAAATCTGAGCCAATAGAATTTAATAAACTTGGAAGTTGCAATGGCTGATTAAATAACTCGCAACTCTCGAGAAAGTTATTAGATAATGTTTCTAATGAATTAGACAATATCAATTCTGAATTAAAAGCAGATGCATTGCCTAGAAATCTATTATCGATGGCAACTACCGAATCAGGAATTGTTAGAGGCTGATTAAAAGAGGTGCAATTATATAAAAAATACTTTGAAATTTTTTGCATTGTTGAAGGAAAAATGATTGAACCATTAAAAGAAGAGCAAAACTGTAAAAAACCATCACCACACTCTGTTATATGGGTTCTAGACAAACTTATATCTCCATCGAAACCAGTGCAACCAGACAAAAAGCCAAGTCCTATAGAAGTTATTGAACTTGGTAATCCTAATCCATAATTAAAAGCAGTACAATTTGCTAAAAAATAATCAGGAATATGTGATATCATATTATTTTGAAATCCCCTTACCGACAGAAGAGTATCTTTTACAAAGGAAAAACCATCATCAAAAGTTATGGTGGTATTATGAAAAGAATTGCTGCATAATTTATTAAAATCATCAATAGTATGTACAGAGTGACTTCTGCCATCAGTAAAATAAAGAGTAATAATTGATCGACTATTTCCGCAACTAGTTAAACTTGTTAAGAGACCAATGCCCCCCCCAATTAGAGCGATTCCTAATAAACTAAATCCAATTTTTGTTTTATTCATAATTCAATTATATACACCGGGGGGGGAGAGATTTTGTGGGGTAATTATAATTTGTTCGCACTATATATAAAATATTTTATTTATAATTATCATATGGCTAATATAAAATCTAATATTAAAAGCATTAGGAAAAATAAAAAGAAAACAATTAGAAATAAAATTGTTATTTCTACATTAAAAACCAATATTAAAAATCACAAAAAAGAACCAAATTCCAACTCGTTATCTACCATTTACCAAAAAGCTGATTCTGCTTTATCAAAAGGGAAAATACATAAAAATAAAGCTAATAGGATCAAAAGCAGAATGGCAAAATTAGCTAATAAAAAATAATGGCAAAAAAAGAAAAAAAAAATAAAACTTCAAAAGATAAATTTTCTTTTAAAATAAAAAAATGATTCTTTGGTTTGGGTAAAGAATTTAGTCGTGTAAAATGAACACCTAAGAAAACAATATTAGTCAATTTTATTGTCATTTTTGTCGTAATTACAATTTTAGCTTTAATATTCTTAGGGCTTGATTTTATTTTCTTAAAACAACTATAATATTTATATATGTCTGACATTAAAAATGTAATGGCTCAATGGTTTATTGTAAAGGTTATTGCTGGAAAAGAAAAATCTATTATTGAAAATATTAAAGAAAGAATTCAAACCTATGGTTATGAGAATTTAGTACCAAAATTAGATGTGATTAATATTAAGGAAACATCAAAGAAAATTTTTGATAAAAATGATGTTAATTTACCAAAAGAAATGAAAAATACAAAAAACATTCAATGAGAAACACTGCCCAATGGTTCCTATACAAAATTTTCTACTAAAACAACAAATAAATTTCCTGGATATATTTTTGTTAAAATGTATTACAACCAAGATGTTTGATTTTTAATTCGTAATACACAAGGTGTGCTTGGATTTGTTGGCAGTAGTGGAAAAGGAACTAAACCTGTACCAATTAGTGAGCAACAATACTTGGACTCATTACATGGTTCTGTTAATGTCTCTTCAAGTAAAAGTATTGTTGTTGATGAAATAAATAATGATAATATCAAGCCTACAATAAAATTTGCTCCTAACATGGTTGTTGAAATCGCCATTGGAAAATTTGCTGGTCAAAGTGGAAAGATTACAAACATTAATAATGAGATTGGTATCGCGGAAATTGAATTAGATAATTTAGGAAAAGTTGAAGTACCTTACTCTGATATTAAAAAATAATTAATTTTTAAGTATTACAATAAATTTATCAATATTTAAATTAAATCTTATTTGTCTTTGCATTTCGCTTGAAATAGAATTAAAATTAATGTTATTATTCTTTTGGAGTTTAATATCAAAAACAATATTATCATTTAATTTAAAATAATGTGCGTGTATAATTTTAGTATCTCCAATTCTTTTAATAATATTATCTAAAGTAGTAAGAATAACCGTTTTATCATAAATAACTTCACCATATTGAGTGTTAAGAACTATATCCATAATATATATTATTTTGCACGTCCCACATAGGAACCATCGACTGTTCTGACAACAATCTTTTCATTATTTTTGATAAACTCAGGAACTTCGATCTCAACTCCATTTTCCAAAATAGCTTTTTTCATTCTTGCAGTTGCACCACTATTTTTTGGCGCATCCTCTGTTTCCTTAATAGTTAATGTCACATTATCCGGCAAAGAAATACCAAGTATTTCATCTCCAAACTTTTGTATTCTTACTTGTAATCCATCAGTAATAAATTGTTTCTCTCATTCTAATTTAGTTTTAGGTATTTCCACGGTTTCATATGACACATCATCCATAAATACATAATTGTCAGCTTCCTTATAACTAAATGTCATTGTGTTCGATGTAATATCAGCTTTTTCATATTTATCTTCAGACAATGTTTCTCAATTAACTCCACCTTTTTTTAAATTTCTTACTCGCACCTTGATCACGGCTTTAGCTTGACATGTTTTATTAAAAGTATTTTCAATAACTAAAAAAATATTGCCCTTGTCCAAATAGGTCATTCCAGGTCTTAAATCTTTTGCATGAATCAATTCTGCCATTATAAATAAATTATAAGTCGGTTGTTAAGTCCATTTGACTAAATTTCTGCTAATTTGATCACTTCGACTTAAAATTTTAGCTATATATAATGTGTGTGCGAGCCTTAGGGAAAACAATATAATATAGAATGTAATGAACAAGAAAAAAATATTAATGTTATCTAGTACGGCATTCATTTCTCTTTTAATTCCTACTTCCATTTTTTTTTCAGTTTCTATTAGTCAAAAAGTTATACCTCATCTAATAGATTTAAATGAATTGGGTGTTGACAATACTGATGAACCACTAATCGTTCCATTAAAAGTAAACAATATTAATCACATAGCAGAGGAAACAATTTTAAACCTTTCTAGAAATGAGAATTTAATCAATAATGTTGTTACTTATTTGAATAATAATAACAATAAAGTTGTCTTTACTAGCAAAAATATTACATTATCTATTTTACCTATAGAGGGTGGCAATGATATTTCCATTAAAGTTATGGGATGTGATTATAGTGAAAATAATAAAGTCAAAAATGACTCTTATCTAATGCTACGAGGAACTGTAGCACCATTTGATGACCTTGTTTCTATTGATGGCATAGAAATCTCATCACCAGAATTTTCACTATTAAAATTTGATGCTGCAATAAATTTTACTCCAACTTTAGAAGGCGATTATGGAGAAATTATTAATGATTTTGAGTTTAATCAAAGCATTGTGAATGCATTGAAAACAATAAATCCAAATGTAACGGAGAATGATTATGATGTACTATTCACTGGGTATGAATTAATTACCCAGGAAAAAGAACTTAAGATTTACAATCTAGACATTGATATCATTAGTAAAAGTGATAGCACAAATATTATTGGAACTACAAGTTTTAATCAAACATTAAAATTAGTAAAATCTGATATTGTTTCCCAAAATATTAGTTCATTAACCATGGACAATAATATTATTGTTGATGTGCTTGTTAATGATGTTGCAACTGTTGCTAGCAGCGAAATAGCAAATGGCAATAATGACAAGGCATTAAAAGACTTGTGCCTTAAAAAAATAAGAACAATTGCACCGTATGCTGTATTGAATGATTTCGTTGTATCTGTTACTGCTGATGCTGGCAATTATAATAATCCTACTTTTTCAAAAACTTGCAATATTTCAATAACAGCTGCTGAAGAAAGTTATACAATAAATGGGGGATTTAATTTTACTGCCACATTAAAAGTTCACGAAGCAACAATTCATGGTCAATACTCGTCCACATACTATATTGGTTTCAATCCATCAAATAGTAATACCTTTAATATTGCGGGGCACGCAGATGTTAAAGTTACTTTGATAGGAATTGATGTTAATTTTACATGAGATGTGCCTAAAAATTTAGCAATCACGGGTACATATAATTTAATGGACATTTTTTACAATACAGGCTATGTTACTAAGTTTACTGCTAATTGAACGAGTGGATCATACATCTATACTGATGTTGACAGCATGGCAGAAATGGCAGGACAACATGATGAGAGAAATCAATTAGATGATGTCAACATGTTTCTCCCTGTTGCCCCAAGAAAAAATGATAAAGATTATTTCTTTGGACATAGGAGAAATGGTAAACCTATTGAATCAACTACAACATTCCAATCAACAACGCCACAAAAAGCCCCAACTGATAATATGCCAGATATTTGAGTAAGCAATAACGCAGGTGGTTCAAATTGATCTGCTTTTTGAAATTCAATCAATCTAACCATCGAAAGTAATTACAAGGTTTCAACAAATATTCCTTCTGCCTCACAATTAGTGTTTTATGTTTCATCACTAGACAATAATAGAGCATTCAATATTACTGACACAAGAAATGAACAAAGTTTTAATGCCAAAACAGGAGCGATCGCATAAAATGTTGGCAATAGGAAAAATTTTAAAATGAACCACATTAGGATGCACATCCTCAGGTACTGTTGGCGCTAGTTTTGTGACCTACATGTTAAATGACATTTCATACGAAATGAATATTATCAATGACAATCGATTTGATATGACCGATTGACAAATTACCACCCCTTTAGCAATATTGTTTGACATGTATGAATATGATGGAATAAAATATTTATCGTTCAATAATCAAATATATTCATTTGAATCTAACACTGATGAAATTAATGATTACATCAACTTGCAAATTTCATCAAACCAACAAATTAATGATCAAATAGATAATTTATTTGAAGAAAAAATAGGTATCAAACCTCATAGTAACGAAATGATCATTAAAAGTAATTTAACGATCACTGAAATTTATAACAGATATACTAATGAAGAAATCAATGACAACAAATTTTCTATTGATGTATTTGCAAGTGATAATAGTGTTATATTAAAGCCAAGCACTATCGATTACACAAATAAATTTAGTTTTGATTTAGAAATTAATTTGAATATCAACAAGAAATTTGATTTATCATATGTTAATGGTGAATATTTTAATAATTTATTAATGTTCTATGCTAGACGTCCAGAATGCTCCAAAATTGGAGAATTAAATAGCTATCAAACATTTGATTACGAAGATAAATCTAATATCTTAGAAACATTGACTAATGATCTTGTTGATTATCTTTCTACCATATCTAGATATCCAATTACTGCCCAGGATTTTACATTAAATTTAGAAGTTGAAAAAATACATAATATCAATTTCTCTGTAACACGAAATGTTTCCTTTTTACTTGAAGCAAATTCTGATAGCCTATATTTAACAAATTCAGGAACAATTATTGCAAAAATGTTAGGCCAATACTATGTGCCTAGTCTAAATGTGATTGATGGATCTGACTTTGGTGAATTTTCATTCTATACACTATTGCCTAGTGCCTTAGATTATGATGAATTTGATAAATATGTTGTAAATAATGAAACACTCAAGGTTTTAGTAGTTGATAAAATTAAAAATGAGATTGATCCATCGATTACAGAAAATGATATTAATGTAATATTTATTGGGGATGTTGATATGGCAAAAAATTATAGTAATTGGAAAACAGGATACTACATGGTTACATCAAATAATGAGAATCTTTTGAAAGATCAAGCATTTATTACATATAAACTGAGAGCAAACCGTGAGTATGTATCAGTAACAAGCAGTTGAGAAACAGGTATGAAGTGGGAAGGAAAAGTATGACACGAAGGCACAAATATGTCAATTTTCTCAGCGCCATCGTATGGAAATTGAAAGATTGAAATATTTGGTTTTGACATCACTTATACGTATAACATCAACTTACTCAACAGGATAAGTGCTAATACCATTTATACAGCAACAAACTTGGTGGATGCTGGCATATTTAATTATGGTGGATTAACTCCAAAAATGACTACCAATAATGGATCATACATACAACTTGGCACTAATGACTACATGGACGTTGACTTCCCTGGTTTAAGTTGGTTGGGTCTTGTTGATGGAAGTATGGTCACATTAGATTCGTGTGAACCACGTTCATTTGACGACAGCGACGAGGATGGAAAAGATTGAATTGTTCCTGGTTCAAAATCACATGATTTCCATTTAAGAATTACTAATTTTTGAAATTCAATCAGATTTGAGAAAAAAAAAGATGCTAATAATCAGGAGTATCTAGCTGTATCTGATCAGTTCCAAAGTTTGATTGGTTGAAACTTTGCAAAAAATTCGCGTTGAGGTATAACAGTTGCATATACTAAAACATACCCTAGTGGTAACTTTCCTTATTTTACTTTTAGCAATAATGAAATTGAACCTAAATATGACTGAGAATAAAAGCTTAGAATGCAAAAAAATTTGAAATTGTGTTATCTCAACATGATTTTTTTTATCATTAGCATTAGCTTGAAACACTATAAGGGTTTGAATCATAAATACCAATGCACTTAAAACTATTGATTATTTCGCCTTTGTTTCAGCAATCATCGAAATTACATTGCAAATTGCTTGAATCGTTGCTTTTTTAATTTTGTACCACAGATTAAAAAAACATATGAAGGAACAAATTAAAACATGATTGATGATAACTCAAATAATTGATGCAATTATTTGCTTTTGAATTGCTTTTTTTACATACACAATAATAGAAATATCTATGAATGTTGTTAGTTACATGAAAATTCTTCCAGAAGGAATTGATCTTCAAATATTAAATAATGTAGTTAGTAAGGCTGTGGATATATTAAACTATACCAATGTTGCTTTATTCATTGTAGTCACAATTTATGTAAAAAGAGGAATTAATAAGTGAACTAAAAATAAAGAATGAATAAAAAACAAATAGAAATATCCTTCCTTATACCTTGTTATAATTGTTCAAAAACAATTGATCGTTGCATCAATTCCATTATTACACAAAAATATGATCAAAATAAGATATTTTATATTTGTTGTAATGATGGAAGCAACGATGACACGTTAATAAAATTAAAAAAATGACAAAAGAAAGTTGGGAAAAACTTCGTAATCATTGATCAAAAAAATCAAGGACTAGCTGGAGTTAGAACGGTATTAATCGAAAATGTTAAAACAGATTATTTTATTTTTATTGATAGCGATGATTATTTTTTTAAAAATGCCGTCACGCATATAGTTGAAGCATCTAAATGAGGCAAATATGATATCACTGTCAGTAAAAATATTAGAATGCACGATAAAAAAAAGTATTATATGTATTCCTATATTATGTTTCCTTGAACAAATGCTTGTGATTTTATCAAAAATAACTATGTTTTTTTTATATGAAATAATTTATTCAAAACTTCCTTCATAAAAAAATACCCATTTAAATGGCACACCGGAACAAACACATATGAAGACTATGCATTTATGCTTTATTATTTATCAAAAATAGAAAAAATTGGTAAATGTTCAAATCATACTTATGCATACGTTAAAACAGAAAACAGCTATAGCATAATAACTAATAAGAAATGGAGTGAAAAAAAAATTGAAGACATTGTTAATCAATATAAATATTTTTTACCACAAATACTAAAAAAAAATAAATATGAAGCACTAACTAAAATATCGAAAATTGCAATATTAAATTATTTTGCCTTTAGTTGCTTAACAATAAAAGCTCTATGTGTTATATATCCAATTTTATATAAATTTAATGGGCCATCCAAGGAATTTTATAAAAGATTGATAAAAAATATGTTGGAAGCAAATGAAAAATATAGCATCAAATTACAATATCCTAAAGGGTTAGTTAGAAAAACGCTACATTTTATATTTAGAATAAATAGAATAAATAAAACGAACTAGATCTTTATTTCTTTAACAATTAATTTTGTGTATTTTTGTCTATGACCCATTCTTTTTGTATGGTGTTTTTGAGAAATATGATGAATAATATGAATTTTTTCTTGCTTACCATGTTTTTCAATTTGACAAACGACTTCAGCACCCTTAACAAAGGGATTACCAATTTTATCATCAACCATTAAAACTTCCTTAACTGAAATCAAACTTCCAGGCTCATTAACAATTTTTTCAACATAAATGGCTGAATCCTTTTCAACTTTATATTGCTTATTCCCTACACTAATGATGGCAAACATGTTAATAATATTATATATTATTCAATATATGCCATCTCATTAAGATAATTTAAAGGTGATATTATAATTTAGCTATGCTAGATATAAAATTGTTGCGAGAGAATTTTGACGGAGTTAAAAAAAACGTTGAGTCACGTCAAAGAGAATGTTCATCTATCAAAAAATTTAAAGAAATTGATGGAGAATGAAGGAATAATGTTACCAAACTCCAAACCTTAAATACACAAAAAAATAAACTGAGTGATGAAATTGGTGATCTTTATAAAAAAAATAAAACTGATGCAGCAAATAAATTAAAGAAACAAGTTCAAACAATAAAAGAAGAAATAGATACTTTACAGGGAAAAGTTAATATTTTGGAAGATGCACTTAAGGACATTATGTTTACCATCCCAAATTTATTAGATAAATCTGTTCCTATTGGAAAAGATGAAGATGATAATATAGAAATTAAAAAACATTTAAAACCAACAAAATTTAATTTTAAACCATTACCACATTGAGAACTTGGTGTTAACTTAGGATTAATAGATTTTGAACGAGGTATTAAAATTTCTGGCGCCAGAATGTATTGCATGATTGGCGATGGGGCAAGATTGATGAGAGCATTAAAAAATTTTACACTTGATTTACACATTAGCGATGGTTATAACGAAGTGAATCCTCCGCTTTTAATTAATGAGAATATTATTTATGGACTGGGCAAAAAAGGATTTACAACAGAAATGTACCAAACTCTAGAAGGACAGTATCTCAGTGCTACTGAAGAATTTCCAATTACAGGAATGTATGCTAATGAGGTCATCGATAACATAAACCTGCCATTAAGGCTAACTGGTGGCTCTAATTCATGAAGAAAAGAAGCGGGTAGTGCTGGAAAAGATGTTAGGGGCATATTGCGAGTACATCAATTCAATAATACTGAATTAATCAACATTTGCGAACCAAAAGATTCGTGAAAGTTATTAGAAGAAATGACCAATCAAGCTGAAAAAGTATTAAAAGAATTAGATATTCCTTACAGAATTGTTACATTATGCAGCGGCGACATTGGATTAGCTGCTAGCAAAACCTATGACATTGAGGTTTGAACACCAAGTAATGAAACATATCGTGAAGTATCTTCTTGTTCTAATTGTTTAGACTATCAAGCAAGAGGTTTAGGAATCAAATATAAAAATAATAAAACAAAAGAAATTTCATTTGTCCATACATTAAATGGTACGGGAGTAAGTTTGAATAGGTTGTGAATTGCCATTGTTGAAAATTATCAGCAAGAGAATGGCGATGTATTGATTCCGAAAGCATTAATTAAATACATGAATGGACAAAAAGTTATTACAAAAAAAAGTTAATTTATGAAAAAATATTATGCAATCAAAATTGGAAAAAAACCAGGAATTTATAATAACTGAGATATCGCAAAAGCTCAAGTTGATGGTTTTAGCGGATCTATTTATAAATCCTTTAAAACTGAACAAGAAGCAAAAGAATATCTAAAAGGACAAAAAAAAAATAAGTCATTATCATTGAAGGGTCCAATTGCATATGTCGATGGAAGTTTTAAAAATGGAATAAACAAATATGGTAGTGGTGTTTGAATTAGGGATAATACTGATTCAAAAACGCTAGCAAAATTTAGTTTTAGTGGAAAAAAACCAGAATTTCTTAAAAGTAGAAATGTTGCAGGGGAAATATTTGCTAGCTTAAGGGCCATGGAATGAGCTCTAAAAACCAAAAATATAAACATCAACATTGTTTATGATTATTTCGGAATTGAAAAATGAATTGACGAATGGAAAACTAATGAAGCTATTAGTAAATTTTACAAAAAAGAATATGACGAAAAATACAAGGATGTTCTTAACATTAACTTTATAAAAATTAAGGGACATAGTGGCAATGTCGGAAATGAAAAGGCTGATAAATTAGCTAGTAAAGGACTAGAAAAATAATGAAATACTTACTAAAACACCGACCTTTAAATAGCACCAATACCATTTTAAGATTAATTAATGGATATTTTTGAAGATCTATCTCCGGCCCAATTATGGCTTTCATATTCCCTTTTATATTAATTTGTGCCTTAGGCTTTAGCATGGGGTACAGCATGGCTTTTCCAGGCGCATTCTGTTTAGGAACAATTGCTGTTGGAATTAATACTTTGCCCAGTACAATTATTGATTTCAAGAAATCTTCATTACTAAAGAGAATTAGCGTTACTCCAATTAAACCTATAAGAATTTTATTAAGTATTTGCTTATTTTATCTATTAATTATGGTTTGTTCAGTGATAGTGATGACAAGCTTAACGATGTTAATCTTCATTAATTATTGAAACATTGGACAAAATATTGACTTTGCTGGGACTTCATTAAATATGCCATCCATGCAGGAGGTATTTGCAAATGTTAATTGGGGAGAATATGCCTATTGTATATTCATAATCATCATATTGAGTCTAAGCTGTGGTTTGGCGCTATCGGCTTTATTTCGTTCAGCAGGCTCTATACAAGCATTTTCCATTATGATCGTTGTGTTAACAATTCTATTAAGCGGTTTAGCACTTCCCAATGCTGTTATTAGAAATACCCCTACTTTATGATACCTGGGATATATATTAACCCCATTTAAGTCAATAATAACATCTGCATTCGAAGCATGAAATGGCAGTTATCATCAATTTGCTAACCCTTCTGACCTTCCAGAGTTTTTAAACTGGGATCCAAATTGATACCAAATGATGAATTTGCAAGGGTCAAATATTTTTGACTTTACAAAAAACTACTCAGTTTATTCAACATTAATGTTTCCGGGAATGCAACCATTCCAGAAAATTGATATATTAAATGGGCAGGAAAAAATGGCTACAGTAGCTCTGCCATTTGCTTGGATTGTATTGTTATTTATAGTAACGATGAAAAAATTTAAATGAACAAACAGATAATAAATAAAAAGAAAATTCTTATTGAGGTGAAAAGTATTAAAAAAGATTATGGGCGGGGCAAAAAAAAATTTACTGCTATTGAAAATCTTTCATTTAATATCTATGAAAATGAAAATGTTTCCATAGTTGGAGCTAATGGCGCTGGTAAGACAACAACTGTAGAAATCATGATGGGAATAACTAAACCAACCAGCGGAAGAATTATTTATAATTTTGGAAAGAAAAAGGATAATATTAATAAAATGTTAGGTATACAATTTCAGGATTCTATTTATCCTAGCTACATATCGGTTAAAAGTATCATTAATTTTATTATTGATTCATATAAAATTAATATTACTGATGATGAGCTAGGTTCTCTGGTTAAGGCATTTAAAGTTGATGGCTTCTACAATAAAGATGCAAGTAGTTTGAGCGGAGGGCAAAGCCAAAGATTAAATATATTTTTAGCATTGTTGCATAAACCAAAAGTTGTTTTCCTAGATGAATTATCGACTGGTTTAGACATCACAACAAGAAATGAGTTTAAATTATTTATTAAAAAGTATGCAAGTGAAAATAGAATTACCATTATATTGATTTCACATGATGCTAACGAAATAATTAGTTTAACTGATAGAATCTTGATCCTAAAAAAAGGTGAAATTAAAAATGATAAAAAGATTAATGAATTTAAGAATGCTAATGAATTAGAAAAATATATAGGAGAGAATATAAACTAAAAAAACGAGTGCGACTAAACACTCGTTTTTAAGTTATCTACAAATAATTAAAATTATCTTTTAGATTTTTTTGAAGCTTTTTTTCCAGTTTTTTTAGAACAAGAACAGTTTTTACCACATTTGTGTGATTTTTTTGCTGGTGCTTTTTTTGATGTTTTTTTAGTTGCCATTATCTCTCCTTACTATTAAATTATATAATACACCATCATATTTTAACTAATAATATATTATATATTTATATATAATAGAAAAAAAAGTGCAAAGAAAAAACACTGTCTCGTGATTTTGCAATTACGAAATAGTGTTTTTGTAATTTAACTTAGAATTACTTTAAGTTTTTAGAAATTACTGAAGCTAATTCAAACATTGAGATTTGTTTCTTTCCGTTGAATAGTTGAGATAAGTTTCCATCAGAATTAATCATTCTTTTGTTTTTCTTATCTTGAAGTCCTTTACTCTTGATGTAATCTCAAGTTTTTTTAATTGCCTGAGCTCTAGGAAGAGCTTTACTTCCAACTATAACAGCAAGTTTTGAACTAGGTGTCAATGGTTTCATTAACGCTGGGTTTATTTTTTTTGCCATATATTTTTCCTTTCTAATCATATTATATAATTTATTTCACTTATTTGCTATGTAAAATAAATATATATATATATTTAAATAAAAAGCTACCTAACAATATATATTTTTCTTATTAGCTTTCTATTGGAAAATTTAAATATGAAAATAATGGAAATACGCTTCCCTGCGATAAAGAAAAATCGGATAATTCCCCATTCTCAGAGGTGATTCTATATAATGTTTCAATATTTCCACAATAGGCATCTGTACCTGCTATTGTTCTTCCACCTCAATATATTCCAACCAAATTGCTCTCGTTATCAAGAACAAGTGATCCACTACTTCCACCACTCAAAGGATCACAAACAGTTGGTTTCATAAGAACATCATTAGCAACTGACCAATATTTTTTAGTTTGCATAAAATGACTAATGGTTTCAAATTCAATTGGTTTATTTCAATTTTCTCCTTCATAACCTTGTATGACGTTAGTTCTACAAGGAACAAAAGTATAATCATAAGAGGCATTTTTTGGATAGCCGCCAATGAATAATTCATCTTCCAATGCTAATGCGTCGCTTCTTAATTTTAATGGATAATCCCCATTTTCATCACATATGGTATTTATTTGATTCAAACGATTCTTTTCTCTAGTATCAACCACATCACCAAAATCAACATAATATAAAAAAGTGTCAGTTCCAATTGCTTTATTTTCATTTGTGTATCCATGCTCAATTGGTATGCAATGAGTGAATTTGTACATTCCATATTCATTCCCCCATCAATAACTCTTGGGCTTAATTTCTTCAAACATCAATTCAACATGTCAATTAGTCATTAAATAATATTGATAATCACTGCCTGTATCATCAAAATAAATGTCTTCATCATCTAAATGCTTTGCTATCCACGCTGTTCCAGAACCAGCATATGGTGTTACACAACCTGAATTCAATACATTACCACTTGTTTTATTAGTGCCGTAAAAATGAAATGAAAGATTACTAATTACCTCATATATTCCGCCTTCATCAAAAACTTTTTTCTGTTCATCACTTGTGTGCAAATAAACCTTTTCATTGTCAATCAATACATTACTTTTTTTATCTCGTAATGTGATAGTAAAGTATGCGCTAGCAGACAATGAACTATACTTAATCGCATAGTTATTTCCGCTTCAACCAATTAAATCTATTGAATCGCTGGACGATATTTCTGGTTCTAAAACAGATTTGTGATTCTGAGCATTAAAGCACTCAATATAAACTGTATCATAACCCTCCATTAAATATAAATCATTAGTTGATAAATAATATCCTACTTCCAATTTATTGCATGATTTAACTATCAATGACACCGAAATAGTTGAAATAACTATCGCACCAATTATACTTCACATTCAAATTTTAGATTTTTTCGTCATTTATCTTTCTAAAATTATAGCGTCTTGATTATTAGCATAATAGTTTTTTCTTATTGAAATTTGCTTAAAATTATTTTTTTTATAAAAATTAATTGCATTGATATTTTTTTTATTAACCTCAAGGATTACTTTTTTATTTTTATATTTGTCAAATATCTTGTTTAATAGTAATGTGCCTAAGCCATGGCGTTGATACTTTTTATCAATACATATCTTTTCTAGATCAATTTTATCAGTAATATGCAAAATACTATACCCACACAACTCTTTACCATTAAACATGGAAAACATTTTATAGTCTCTTGAATTAAACATTTTTTTTAATTGATCGATTGTATAAACGTTATTATCAATAAAATTTTTATTTTCTAACTCAAAAATATATGGTACATCCCCTAACTGTGTATTGCTTATTGTAATATTATGAAATATTGACATTAGATCAATATAAAGATTTATAAGAAAAAAGAAGAGTATCACTATTATCATGATCAAATAATGAAAAATACCCTTCATTATTTTGGCTACTATATCCTACTCTCCAATATACCTCACTTTGATTAGTAAAATCAATTACTAAATCATCTTCACTTCCGATAATACCAATTATTAAACTAACTATAGAACTACCACCTAATTGAAAATGAAATTTTGACAATATCCCGTCAAGAACCGCATTACTTACTGCATTAGCTAATTCTCAATATGCTAATGTTGCACCGTATGTCTCATCACTAAAACTTGATGGTGTCCCATGAATTATTTTAAAAGCATAATCATTCATAGAATAAACATTTGTAGCTGAAAAAGTAGTTCCAGCCGAAAAAAAATCACATTTTGCTTTAGTATATGCTGTTAAATATTCAGCATCTTTTTTATTTCTAATATCATAAACCCCGCCAACTTGTAAATTAGTATATGGACTGGTCTCTTGGCTACAACTAGACGCAAAATAAACAGTTGCGGCTGAACATGATAATAAAATTGGCAGTAGCAATAATTTTAACCTCATGCCAAAATTATAACATGAATAAGTTTCTATCGTTATTTTCAATTTTAACTTATAATTTATTTATGAGTAATATTAAGATATTAAGTAGCAAAGAAAATGATAATAATGTTGAATTTGAAATTGAGGTTAATGCCGATGAATGAAAGAAATCGCAAAATAATTCTTTAACTACTATTTCTAAAAAAATTAAACTTCCTGGTTTTAGACAAGGTAAAGCACCAATGAATGTTATAAAACAAAAAGTAAGTAAAGAAGAAATTATAAATAACAGCCTTGAAAAACAACTTAATAAAACCATTAAAGATTTTATAAACGAGAAATCTGATGATAAAATAATGGACAATATTATTCCAGAATCACCAAAAATTGATTTTAAAAAAGTTGATGAGAATAATTTAATTTTTATTGCTACTTTTGATAAAATTCCTGAAGTTTCATTGACTGATTATAAAACATTCGACATCAAAGTTATGAGCACTAAAGTTGATGAAGATGAAGTTAAGCACGAATTTAGTCGTATGATTAAAAAAGATATTATGTTAACGCCAAAAGAAAATGGGCTTGTAGAAAATGGTGATAATGTAAACATTAATTACGTCGGTCTAAACGGCAAGAAAGCTTTTAGCGGTGGAAGCGCAAAAAATTATGATTTAATTATTGGGTCGCATTCTTTTATTCCAGGTTTTGAAGAACAATTAATTGACATGAAAGAAAGCGAAGAAAAAACAATTGATGTTACTTTTCCTAAAGACTATCATGCCGCTGATTTAGCAGGTAAACTCGTAAAATTTGATGTTACTATCAATTCTATTGCAACAGTAGAAAAACCAGAATTTAATAAAGAATATTTTAGCAAATTTAAAATTGATGGTATCGAAAACGAAAAACAATTTATGGATTATCTAAAAAAGCAATTAACTGAATGGAAATTTTATAAATCACAACAAGATTTCCAAAAAGCATTTAGCGAAAAAATCATTGAAACAACTAAATTGTCTCATTTTCCTGATTCGTTAATAAAAAATGAAGAAAAAAGAATTGATTATGAAACAAATAAGATGGCCGAAAAAGAAGGCAAGAATAAAGATGAATATATTAGTACTCTAGGTTATACTGATCATGAATTGTATCAACAAGGTTTAAGAAAAACAGCGGAAAGAAATATTACTTTAATTTCTGCAATAGAAAAAATTGGTGAAGAATTAGATATTAGGGTTGAACGAGATGACATTGATAAACATTTTGAAAAAATGGCCAAATTATATAACACCAATATTAAAGAAGTCGAGGAAAAATATAAGGAAAATATACAAGGACTCGAGGCTTTTATTTTTCAAAAAAAGATATTTGATAAACTTTTTGAAATTTATAATAAATAAAATATTACCATTTTTTTAAAAAAAAGTATTATAATATACTTGATGGTTGGGTCTAGCAATAGAAACAATCAACACAGAGTTCCGATTCAACTCGTATTGTTAAGTGAATTCATAACAATCACAAATTCGATGACCTGCAGCAATGCGGGTTTTTTTATTTTATAAATGCTTTCTATAATTTAATTAATGTATAAAATAACCATTGGTTTAGAGATTCACACTCAATTACTAACTAATTCCAAAATGTTTAGCGGTTCCAAGAATGAAGTATCAAACATGCCAAACATCAATATTAATGAAATTGACTTAGGAATGCCTGGAACTATGCCTAGTGTTAATGAACAAGCTGTTAAATTAGCAGTTAGATTGGCTAAAATCCTGGACATGGAAATTGATCCAGTATTAAGATTTGATAGAAAGAATTACTTTTATCAAGATTTGCCAAAAGGTTATCAAATCACTCAGCAATTCTATCCAATTGGCAAAAATGGTAAAATAATTGTTAACAATAAAAATGTTCATATAGAAAGAATTCACCTAGAAGAGGACACAGCCAAACAAATTCATGAAGGAAAGGAAATATTGCTTGATTATAATAGAGCTGGAATTCCTTTAATTGAAATTGTCACAAAACCAGAAATCCACAATAAGGAAGAATGCATTGGTTTTTTAACAGAACTTAAAAGAATCTTAACTTTTTTTGAAATTAGCGATGGAAAAATGGAAAATGCTAGTTTACGAGTTGATTTAAATATTTCAATTAGTGATACTGGTAAATTAGGGACTAAAGTAGAAATTAAAAATATCAACTCATTCAGTGCTGTCACGAAGGCTATTGACTATGAATATGATAGACAAAGCAAACTATTAAGCAAAAAACTCAACATTGAACAAGAAACAAGAAAATGAGATGAATCTAGCCAAACTACTATCACTATGAGAAAAAAAACAGGTTTAATAGAATATCGTTATATGACTGAACCAAATATTTTACCAGTTGATATTCACAAACTAATTGAGAATGAAGTCATTGATAGTAAGAAAGATCCACAACAAATTAAATCTATGCTAGTATCAAATTCTTTAAATGAAAACATCATAAATCAATTACTAGATGATTATCAATTATTTAAAATATTTATGTGTGCAAATAAAAAAGTTAATGATTTTAATTTAACAACAACATGAATAATAATTGAGTTGATAAAAATTTTAAATGATGAACAAAAAAAAATTGAAAGTGTTAGTCAAGAAATAGTCAATAATATTATTGAAATGATGATGATGATTAAATCTAACCAAATAAATGGAAAACAAGCTAAAACATTGATTGAACAAATCTATAAAACAAAGCAAAATCCAAAAACACTAATTAGTAAATTAGGTTTTGAGCAAATAACTGATAAAAAAAATATTAGAAGTCTTCTGATAAAAATAATTAATGATAACATTGAAATGGTTAACCAAAATAAAGATAGACGCGAAAGAGTTGAAAAATTTATTCTAGGTCTTTTAATGAAAGAAACAAAGGGGCAAGCCAACCCCAATATTGCTAAAACTTTATTAGACGATTTATTAAATAATAAGTAATTATTTTGATAATACCTTTTCAATTATTTTAACAATTTCATTTTTTGGTCTAAAACCCAAAAAATTGGAAACATTTTTTTTAGCTTTGAAAAAAAATACTGTTGGGATAGAACGAACATTAAAATTTTGTGAAACCTCGCTTGATTCATCAACATTAATTTTAACAAATTTAATATTCTTGTATTCTTTTTCCAATTCCTCAAAAATTGGGCTTAACATTTTACATGGTCCACATCATGTTGCATAAAAATCTACTATTACATTTTGATTTTTTTCAAGAATACTTTCTAATTCTCTTTGTGTCATATGTATATAAATTATAAATATTACTTAATATTATGATAGAATTTTTCTACATCCTTGTTAACAATAATATTTTTTTTATTAAAATTAACAATTTTTAATCCTTCTAGAGTTTTAACACGGCTTAACGCAACATACATTTGCCCGCTGGCAAAAATATTTTTACAATCAACAATAGCTTTATCCAAAGTCATACCCTGAGATTTATGAATAGTTAAAGCGTAAGCAGGAATTAATGGCATCTGCTTCATTGTAGCAACTTTTTTTCCACTAAAATTTTGCTTAACTCAAAGATGTTTTTTTATTTTATTTAGTTTATTATTTTCAAACAAGACCTCTGCATATTGTTTATTAGGCTCATTAAATAGGGATTTAACTATTCCTATGCTGCCATTGACATATTCACCATCCTTATCGTTAATGATCGAAATTACCTTTGTTCCTACTTTTAGTTTTAATTCCTCTTTGGCAATGCAGTATTTTGACATTGTTTCTTTATCGTGGGCATATTTCTTATTTCTTTTGCCATGTATCTCTGCAATAAAAGTAAATTCTTTACCTTTTATTTCATCTATTTTTTTTTTGTTTCACGCATCACACTCTTCATTGGTAGAAAAAAATTTAGTATTATCATCATTTAAATTTTTATTTTTTTTACACTGTTCAACAATTTCTTCCATCTGTTTATTTCATTTGCCGAGTCTTATATTTTGCAAAAAATGAATAAATTTTTCTTCCTTCTGCCTAAATATTTCATTCATTAATACAATTTTAATATTTCCATTTATCCAATCAGGCGATTGGAATAATCATTGTGTTTTTTTAGCTTCAAAATTTTTAACAACTGGCGGAATTTGATAAAAATCACCAGTAAAAATTAATGATTTACCACCAAAAGGTTTATTTAATCCAGTAACTTGCTTCAATATTTCATTAATCAATTCAAATGTATCAGCTCTTAGCATTGAAACTTCATCAATGATAATAACTTTTAATTTGTTTAGTCTAATACCAATTCCTCTAAATAAAAAAGAGGATTTCATAAAACCAATATATCCCTTATCGCTTCTATTTGTTAAACCAAAAAGTTTATGGACAGTTATTCCTCCTAAATTTAATGCATTTATCCCAGTAGTACTAGCCAGAGCAACGGGGATGTTTTGCATTTTTAACTCTTCATAAATTTTTTTTATTGTGTAGGTCTTACCAACACCAGCTGGACCTGTAATAAAATAACTCTGACCATTTATAGCCCCATCAATTATTTTCTTAATATCAGCCATATTAAATGATTATAGTTTTCTATATAATGATTCTATTGCTATAAACAACAAATTATAGACAAAGAAGAATTTAAGGTGGTTTCTTGTCGCGTTAATGAAAATACATATAAATTTCTAAATATATATCTGAAAAATAAACAAATCACTAAATATGAATTTATTAAAGCATACCTATTTTCACTACTAAAATAATAATTTTAATATTGTATATTAAACTATAATTTACTTATGTCGGTGCTTGAAGTAAAAGATTTAACCTATTCTATTAAAAATAAAACACTTTACCAAAGTGCTAATTTTCAATTAAATAAAGAGGACCATATGGGTATTGTCGGACAAAATGGAACTGGCAAAACAACCCTATTAAATATCTTAATTGGCAGAACAGAAGTTGATTTTGGTGAAATCACCTGGCAGAAAAATATTAAGGTTGGCTATTTAGATCAACACGCTGAAATATCTAAAGACATGACAATCATTGAGTACTTAAGACTATCATTTGATCATTTATTTGATGTAGAAAAAGAATTAAATAAGGTTTATGAACAAATGGGCGCAGAAATGACTGATGCATTAAGCGAGCGAGCAGAAGAATTGAGTAATAAATTGATGTACAGTGGTTTTTATGATATCGATGCCACGGTCAATAAAATTGCCGCTGGATTAGGCGTGCAGAAAATTGGTATGGATAGTTTATTAAGTAATATATCCGGTGGACAACGAGCAAAAGTAATTTTAGCAAAATTATTACTAGAATCACCAGATATTTTATTAATGGATGAACCAACAAATTTTTTAGATACAGAGCAAGTTGAATGATTATCTAAATATTTGCAAAACTTTGAAGGTGCATACATCATTATTTCCCATGATTTTACTTTCTTAAATGCTGTTACTAACTGTATAGTTAATATTGAATTTCAGCAAATTAAAAAATATACTGGTAATTTTAATCAATTTATGGCTTTAAAGGACGAGCATGCTAAAAATTTACAAATGCAATACGATAAACAGCAAAAAGAAATTGCACACTTGCAGCAATTCATCAATCGGTTTGGAGCTGGAACACGTGCTAGTATGGCTCAGAGTAGACAAAAACAATTAGATAAAATGGAAATCATACCACCAGCCAAATCATTAGAAAAACCAAATTTCCATTTACAAAGTTTACCAATTCAAAAAGGAATTATTTTAAAAGTTCAGGATTTACAAGTTGGTTATGGACAAAAACAACTATTACCGCCAATTTCATTTACTTTGAGTAGCGATGAAAAGGTTGTCATTAGCGGTTTTAATGGTGTTGGTAAATCTACATTAGTAAAAACATTGCTTAACCAAATTCCTAAACTAGGTGGTGAATTTAAATGAGAACAAACTGCTAAGATTGGATACTTTGAGCAAGATTTAAATTGAGAGCATCCTGATTGAACACCATTTGATATTATTAAAAATCATTTCCCGAGTTGAGAGGATGTATTCGTTAGAAAACAATTAGCTCAATGTGCTGTTAAGGGGAAAGTTGCAATGCAAGCAATCAAGACATTGAGCGGTGGTGAACAAGTAAAAGTTAGACTATGCATTTTGCAAAATACTAAATGTAATGTTTTAATTCTTGATGAGCCAACAAATCATATTGATGTTGACAGCAAAGAGATATTAAAAGAACAATTAATTAAATGAGAAGGTGCTATTATATTAATTACTCATGAATCTAGTTTTTATGAAGGCATTGTTGCCAATGATAAAATTATTAAGATTAATAAGAAATAATTTACTTAAGTTTATTACGAACAAGAACACCCTCAACTTTATCTAAACGATTTTCAATACCATTTAATCTATCATCAATCTTATCAAAACGTTCAACTACCATTTGCTGAAATGAAGTTAACTTAGGCTTTTTAGTACCACTTTTATTCTTCCTTATTTTTTGTAAATTATTCCCCTTAACAATTTTAACAGACAACATATGTCCAACTCTTTTTGGATCTTTATTATGTTCAATAATTTCAATTTTCTTTTTCATCTAGCATTATTATAGCATACAAGGCTATATTCAAACTATTTTATCAATAGTATTTAATATCTTGCTCTTATTCTCACCAATTACATATACTATTGATGCAAATTGTTTTTCTGTAACAATCAATAGTTGAACATTACCTTCGGTCGGACATATTTTTTTTATAAAGTTTTCTTCTAAATCTGCACATTTGGGTGAAACAACTAATTTTGTATAAATGGAATATTGACTCATAATATAACCGCTCTTTTTAATAGTCTTTGTAAATTTACTATAATTTTTAATATCTTTGGAAGTAGTAGTTGGTAAATCAAAAAAAATCATCACTCTCATAAATTTAAAGCTCATATTTCTCAATAAATGGTATTTTTTGATTTTTATCTCCTTCGTTAAGAAAATTTAAACATTGCTTAACAAAAATTTTTATTGCATTCTCTAATTTCTCATTACAATTATTTATTTTTATATCAATATTAAAAATATTCTGTAACTCCTTCTTTTGTTTTATTGTATATTTATATTTTAAATAATAATCGTCAACAATTATTCTAAAAGGTTCCATTAAATCACACGATAAATTAAAGAAATTAAACTCATTCTTGTGTCATATACCTAATTGGGTATTATATCCATATTCAACAAGTACCCTGTTAAAAATACTAAGAATTAATGAATAAAGATAGTTTAAAACATGGTTGGTTTCATTTTCTTCGTCTCTTCGGTTAAAATCTTTTCCGAATAGACTATTAAAATAAACTTTTGCCGCATGTCCTTCTCTATTCGTCACGTCATTCTTCTCAACATTTTTAGCATATTCATCTAATAACTCATGTTCCAAACACCCATATTTATCTAATAGGAATGATTGGTTGATTATTTTGTTGATAATAATCTTTTGTCATAGTATCTCCTTTATCTCATCATTTCATTTAATCTGTTTTAATAAATTCTTTGGACCATTATAATTGTTATTCAAACCAATTAACTGAGAATTTGGCGAATGCTTTTCATCACAAAAGATTAGATTAATATTATTTTTAATCGCTTGGTTGATTAACTCGGTTGATATTATGCATTGATTAGATTCAATGATCAAATTATTTATTTCCTCGATAAAAATATATGTTTCTTCAATATTTCTAACTAGCATATATCCAAGCTTATATGATAATTTGGAATTTGTTCTTACTATAATTGTTCTTCATCCCATTTAATCATTATATTTTTCCAAAATTAACTAAGTTGGTGATTATAACGATTTTAAATAATACTATTGAAGTTCTGCACCATTAAGGTTTTGTTCTCTCACTAGATAAAAAGTTATTTAAGATTATTACGTTCAAGGATACCTTCAACTTTATTTAATCTCTTATCAATCTTACTCAATTGGTTGATTATAAAATCTAGCTTGCTTGGTTTTTTAATACCGCCATTGGATTTTCTCTTATTGTTCCTAATAGTAGAATTTCCTTTAATAGTGTTAATCTGTGCAGAGAAATTTTTACCATTTAGATTTTTATTATCTTGAACAGTATCAAACTTGCCTTGAACAATTTTCATATATTTATTATTATATGCCAACATTAAAATTTATTGTATAATATATATATATATATATATATATATATGAACAAAAAATATTATATAGGAATAGATATAGGCACCGCATCATGTGGGGTGGCATGTTGTGACGAAAATTACAATGTTTTAAAAGTTAATAATAAACATTGTTTAACAAGCAGAATTTTTGATAAAGCTGAATCATGTGCTGCCAGAAGATTAAAAAGGGGTCAAAGAAGAATTCTTGAACGACGAGCAAAAAGAATCCACCTATTAAATGAAATATTCCAGGATGAAATAAAAGAGAGAGATCCCTTATTTTTAGAACGTTTAAAAAATAGTCAATTATATCTAACCGATAAAGAAAAAGAAAATAATGGTGGTAATAAAGAAGAAAAATATAAGATATACACTTTAGGAAAATATACATTATTTAATGACAAAGATTTTAATGATAAAAAATTTCATAAAATGTTTCCGACAATATATCATCTGCGTAAATGCTTGATTGATGAAAAAGATGTAAATCATAAATTTGCTATAAGTGACATACGACTCGTATATTTAGCATGCCATCACATCCTAAAGAAACGTGGAAATTTTCTTTATGAAGATATGAGCGAGAAAGATATAGAGAACATTAACATTGAAACTGAATTTAATAAACTTAATGAAAAAATACAAGAAATTGATGAGGACAATGATCTATTTAAAAGAATTGATCATAAAATGATTAAATATTTTTGTGATCAAATACTTAATACAAAAAAAACTACTAATGAATTTTTGAATAACTTCATGCAAGAATTTGGTTTGAAAAAAAATGATAAAGAAGTGTTTTTTTTAAACATTATTCTAAACAAAAAGATAACTAAAACTGATTCTAAAGCACTATTTTCTGAAACTGAAAAAGGTAAAGAAATCTATTTTAATAATAAATATGATTCCAAAATTGAAGATTATACTGATAATAGTGATTTTCGTAGTATTATTGATATCCTATATCATATTTCACTAAAAATATTTTGGAAGAAAATTATCAAAGAAAAATATATTAGTGAGGTTTTCATTAAGGAATACCAAAATCACAATAATACTCGTCATCGTATACTTAGCTATCTAAAGGAAAAGAATCGACAAGAGGACATAAATTTACTATTTAAAGGTGAAGAAGAAGGTAAAAACCTTTATGGGCATTTTGTAGGAAAATATTTGAAGGATAACAAACAAGAAAGATTAGATAAAAAAGGTATCAAAGTTGGGGAGAATTATGAGGATCCTCACGATTCTTTAATCAATGGAATTAAAAAAGTATTTAAAACTGATGACCAAAACGCAAACTTCACCCCCCCCCAATCATTAAAAGATATTTTTTATGATGGTTGAGACTCTTCTACAAGTTTCTTTTTAGCACCACTAAGCTATATTAATGCTCAGCTAAATGCTCCGTTTCAATATAACTTATTAGAACTCAAAAAAATCATAGAGAATGCATCAGTTCATCATTCCTTCCTAAACATTAAAGACGAAGTTAATCTGTCACCTTCTGATAAAATAATTTCTATACTTGAATTTAGGATGCCTTACTATGTTGGTATAACTAGTAAAAAAGGTTTTATAAATATTACAAACGAAGTTAATCGTAAACCGTGAATAGAAAGAACGAATGAAAAAATCCTGCCGTGAAATTATAAAAACGTTATAGATTTGTCTAAAACAGCAAGAAATTTTATTGAAAAAATGATTGGCAGATGTCGATATTTACAAAATGAATATGTTTTACCAAAAAAATCAATTTTATATAGTAAATATGAAGTTTTAAACTTAATTAATAAAATAAAAATAAAAAAATATCTTGATGAAAACAGTAAAACAGATTTCCAAAATATAACTTTAGAGGAACGAAATGAGATTTATAAATTATATGAAAACGGTAAAAACGTTGGGAAGAAAAAAATTCATGATTGTCTAAAAAAATTCCACAACGATTTAACAATTAAAGATATTTCAGTAGGAAATAATACTGATGAACAAATAGATAAAACTAATCTTAGTGCTATAGGCTCTCTCCTTCCTCTATTTAATGACAATATATCAGAATTAAATGCTAATATTAATATTTGCGAGGAAATTATTAAAAATGTAACTATTCTAGAAGATAAAAGCATTCTTACTAAAACAATTATTGAACAATATGAACGCTTTAATAACGAAGATTCTATAAAAATTATCGAAAATCTTAGCTTCTCTGGCTGAGGTAGAATAAGTAAAAAAATGTTGGAACTTAAAGTAACACATTCTAAAAATGGTGTAGCTAAAAAAATTATTGAGTGAATGGAAACAGGATATGAAAAACCTGATGGAAAAATTGAACTTGTCAATTTCATGGAAATATTAGAAAAGAAATCATGGAGTGATAACGTTCCTTATTTTTCTACGATGGATGAAATAGAAAAATTTAACAAAAATATAATTAAACCCATTACAAATGTTCATGATTTCTTTGAAGAAAAAGGATTATGAATTCCCAGTTTTATTAAGCGTTCTTTTAATGAATGTATTAAGGTGATTGATGAATATGTAAAATTAATTGGTTGTAGGCCTGAAAAAATATTTATTGAAACAACAAGATTTGTTGATCGAGATAAAAAAATAAAAGATACAAGGCATAAACAATTAAAAGAAGATCTTTCAAAATTTAGAGCATTACCTGAATATGGCCAATTAAGTGCAGAAATCAACAGAGAAGATGTTATAAAAAAAATTAAAGACGAATCTGTTTATTTATATTTTCGACAACTTGGGAAAGATTTATATACTGGAAAACCAATAGACCTTAACGATTTAATTTCAAATAATGATAAATATGAAGTGGACCATATAATTCCCCAATCAATGCGAAAAAATGATTCTTTAGAAAACAAAGTATTAACTGCTAAATGATTTAATATACAAAAAGCAAATACTTATCCATTTGTACATTTAATTAACGAAGAGGTGCGAGATATGTGAAAAAGTTTTAATAAATCAAGAGCAATGAGCGATATGAAATTTAAAATTCTATCGCGTCATACACCACTTGCTAATGACGAGATAATGGATTTTATTAATCGTGATTTAGTACAAACAGGTTGAGAGGTTGAAATTTTAAAACAATATTTTAGTCTTAATGAAAAATATAAAAACATTAACATAGTGTCAAACAAGCCAAAGAACTGCTCCATGCTTCGAGAATTGCTGGAGATACCAAAATATAGATATCTAGATAATATGCACCATGCAATTGATGCTTATCTTAACATTGTTAGTGGAAATACAATTTACGAGAAATTTGGTAAATTCTTTTTTAACAAGAGGAAAACCGAATTTAATTGAGATAATGTTAAAAATAAAGATACTTTAATGAAGAAAATATATGCTGACATAGATATTGAAAAAATAAAAAAACAAGCGGATAAAAATAATGTTTCTATTTCTAAACATGTATATTTTAATACTCAAGATTTTTATAAAGAAACAATAAAACCTAAACCTAGAGATGAAGGTAAACAAAGAAAAGATATTATTGCTACAAAAAATAAATTAAATGGTATAAAATATGGTGGTTATGCGGGATACAAGTCCTCAACATTTGCTTGTATTAAGCTCGATAAAGAAATAAAATTATGAGAAATCCCCGATATTGAATTAGTAAAATTTGGAAACAAACTCCCCACCATGAATCAATATAATAAATTATGTGATTTAATAAAAAAAATATTTATAAAATATAATCCTCGTGCTCAAAACATTAAAATTATCCACCCTCTTATCCCTCAAGGGAGTAAAATAAATTATGACGGGCAAGATATTTATATCCATGGTAATAATGGCACTAGTCTTTATGTCAGTAATGCACAAAATTTTATTTTTGATGAAGAATCATATAAAAACCTTTTTAAATATCTTTTTTCTAAGGAAACAATATCCAAAGGAAATGTTACCGATAAGATTTTAGAAGAGGCGAATAAAATTTTAATGAATCTAAAAGATCAAATAATCACTCTCAAATATATTCACGTAAAAAGAAATTTTCCTCAGCAAGTGAATGAAGAATTACAAATAATAAAAGAACTTTTTAAGTACATTCAACTTGACAAAAAAACGTTTGGTTGTGGGTTAGCTAGACCAGTTATTAAAAAAGAGTTAAATGGAATAAAAACCTACTTATTTATAGATTCGCCTACTGGATTATCAAGAAAAAAATATATCTTAAGCAAATAAAAAAGACACCATCTCTGGTGTCTATATGTTTAAGATTTAATCTTATTTGAACTAAAGTGATGCTTTTATCTCTCTAAAACCAGTTTTTATATATTTTGAGGTTTGAGAGTGTTTCTTTTTAGCACCACTCTCAAACATTTAATGTTGCACCAAGTTCTCATTTAATGTTTGAGAGTGTTTCTTTTTAGCACCACTCTCAAACTAGCTTTTGCGGTGTTCGTGAAATGATGCATCGGGAGAAACACTCACCCGATTACTTATATTATAATATCAATTTCATCTTTTTGTTCATCAATTATTTTTTTATTTGGTATCGCATTATTATCCTTAGTAATACATGAGATAATATATAAATTTTTATTTGCTATATATGATATCAATTCTTTTATTTGATTTTCATCTAATAATTGATATAAATGTGGAATTAATAATACCTTGTAACTAGTAAATTCTAATAAGATATCTATGTAGTTAGTCATTTTTGTTAATAAATCCTTATTATCAAAATTAAATTGAACATCACACATTTTTAAAAATGCAGCAATGTCTAAATTGCTATCATAAATAATTGGGAAATTATAATTTTGTAATTTCCCGTCAATTAAATTTGATATTTCAGTATTAATTGTTGAAATTTGATTAGTTGTTTCTTGATCTAAACTATCTTTGGTGATCACCTTATATAAAGCGTTGATAATTTTTTTGTCATTTAAATCCACATTGAACAAATCAACAAGGACCTTACAAATGGAAACAAAATTATGTGATTTATTGTCTTCATAAACATTAAACCATTCATCTGCTTCTTTCTCGTTGCTAGCATAACTAATAAATTCATAGAAGTCCTTTTTGTTGTCAAATTTTATACTATTAATATTATCAGATGTTAATTCTATTCCAGTATTTCAATTTTTAAATTTAAATTCCATATACTTTACATTATAAAATATTTCTCAGTAATATCATTAATCTTACACTTCAAAACAAAGACTATTTTAAATACATAATTTTGCTTTTCTTACCTAATTGTGCAGTTAATCTAGTATTTTTTAAATTATGTTTCCTATTATAAAACTAGAATTTTTCTAAAAAAAGTTAGTCACTTAACACTTTTTTGCACATACTATTATGTAGGATATGACAAGAAAATATAGAATTAAGAATGCGAAAAATAATAAACAATTAATAGGTGACGAAATTGAGCTGGAAACTATAATTAAAAGGGAAATGAAAAACAAAAGAACTAAAAAAAATAAAATGACTTTAGAAAAGTTATCTGTTGTCATTATCGAAACTAAAAATAAAATCGATGATATGGAAAAAATTTTAAAACAACATACCAATATTCTTAAACGCAATAATTTAAAATAAATAAATTATGCACACAATGTCTATGAATTGTCTATTACTTTTATTTTATAGTCTACAAATATACTTAAGTATATAAAATAAATATAAATAAATTAATATTAAATAAACTTAATCAAAGAAGTTAGAAAGAGATATTTGGCTAGAAACATCTAAATTGTCTATAACTCCTAAATTAACAAATTCACTTATATGTTTTTTATTAACTTTTGTCCTATTTTTAAAATCATCGAGATCGCTAAATTTAGATTCTCTCCTAGCTTCAATAATTGAATCAGCAGCAGCAGCACCTAATCCATCGATACAACCAAATGGCGCCAACAAACTGTTTTCTTCTTTATTGATTAAAAAATGTGAACCATGAGATTTATAAATGTCAATCATCTTAAAAACTACCCCCCTAGCAATAGCCTCCAAAGCTATTTTAAGGATTTCTAAGAGGTTTTCTTCCTTAACTGTTACTGTTGCCTTGGTCAAAGGACTTTTAAGCCTTTTTTCAATATCATTGATTTTGACTTTAATTGCATCACTGCCTTCAGTAACTAGTTTGATATCAAATACTATGGCTTTAATAGAAAAGAAAGCAGCATAAAAATCTAAGGGGTAATAAATTTTATATCAACCACAAATATATGAAGCTGTCATGTAAGCCGTAGCATGAGCTTTTGGAAATAAATATTTAATTTTACTGCACGAATCAGTATATCATTCTGGCACATTCTTTTCTCTTAATTTAATTACTAAGGCATCATATTCTTTAGCTTTTTTTCTTTGATTTCCCTTTCTTACTAACTCCGCAAATTTAAATGCATCGTTAGAATCAACACCATTTTTACTTAAAAAATCGAGCATATCTTCACGAAATGAAACAACATCTTTTAATTCTTTGTTGTCTTTTTGAATCAATTCTTTTGCATTCCCATTTCACACATCGGTTCCATGACTCAAGCCAGAAATTCTAATCAAATCACCAAAGCATTTTGGTTTGGCCTCTTTGATCATTCCCAACGTGAAAGAAGTGCCACATTCAGGAATGCCGTACGTTCCAATTGTTTCTCCATTAATTTGGTTAGGTGTAATATGTAGTGGCTCAAGATTTTCAAATAATTTAATAACATTATTATCTTGAAAATCTACCATTTTTGGATCGCAACCGCTAGTTTCTTTCATCATTTTTAATAATGTTGGGAAATCATGACCTAAAATATCAAATTTTAACACATTATCGTGAATTGCATGAAAATCAAAGTGTGTTGAAAATCATGCTTCTTCATCACCTTTTGGTGGTAATTGTGACGGACAAAAATCTTCAATTACATTTTCGTCAGGAATAACAATCATCCCTCCAGCATGGATTCCATCATTACTTTTACAGTCAACTAAATATCTTTGTAAATAATAAATTTCTGCATTATTAGGAATTTCTGTTGGCTTGGTCATTTCGAAATATTTTTTAACCAATCCATAAGCTTTGGACTCAGCCAATGTCATAACAGTTCCAGCTCTGAATGCCCTAATGTGCCCAAACATATCATGAATAAAATTATGCGCTATTGGTTGGTACTCACCACTGAAATTTAAATCAATATCGGGAACTTTTGGTGCTCCTTCGGTTCCAAGAAATGATTCGAAAGGAATATTGTGACCATCACTTCTCATTTTTGCACCACATATTGGACATATTTTTTCTTCTAGATCGAATCCATCAATTGAAGTATTTTCATAAAATTCATGGTATTTGCATTTATCACATATATGGTGGGCAGGTAGACAATTAACCTCACTTATTTTTGATAAATATGCAACAAACGAAGATCCAACTGAACCACGACTGCCAACGACATATCCATCTTCAATTGATTTTTTAACTAATAAATATGAAATCCAATAAATAACTGAGTATCCCTTACCAATAATAATATTTAATTCTTTTTCAATTCGATTAGTAATCAACTTATTGACATTTTTACCATAAATTTCTCCAAGTGTTTGATAAACTAAATGTCTTAACTTTTCATTTACTCCCTCTATTTTTGGTGTATATAAACCTTTCAATAGAATATCAATATTTTCACATTCATTGGCGAATTTATAAGTGTTGTTTATGACAATATCTTCCAATAATTGTTTATCACCAATGAAGCTGAATTCTTCTAGCATTTCCTTTGTTGTCCGATTATAAAATAATGGTTGTATTCCTTGTGTTTCTAATTTTGAATCATAAAATCTATGGTAATGTCCTCCAACTAATTTATTATGGATGAAAACATTATGTGCTTCACTCATTGTTTTATCCAAATAATAATTATTACTAGTTGCGACAACAAATTTATGGTTAGCTATAGCTACATTGATAATTTTGTTAATAATTCTTTCAATTATTTCTTTATTTATATCGCCTTTTGCGATAATGTGATTTATGCAAGAAATTGGAGCAATAAAAATATAATCATAAAATTTAATAGCATTACTTAGTTCTTCGTCACTTCCATTAATGGCGATGTCTCAAATTTCTCCTTCATAGGGATTCGAACAGATAATTAAGTTTTCTCGATTTTCATTAATTTGTTTTTTAAATAATGTTGGTTTATTGCGGTATAATTGTTCAGATAACGAACTTGTTGCCAATTGATATAAAGTTTTTAATCCTAGTTTGTTCTTAGTATAAATATTCACGTAGCTAGGAAATTGATTTTCATATAAACTCCTGTTGTTTAATTTATCATTAATTTCATTAATTGTTGTAATATTCATCTCTTTTAATTTTTTAATAAATATTTGTCAGACACTATTTAAAACTTCGGCGTCAAAATCTCCCCTATGCGCAACTGCTTCATCATATTGTATTTTATTGGCACGGCAAATGATGCCAAGTCGATGGCGTGTTAAATCAGTATTAATTGCTCGGCTAATTTGCATTGTATCAATCAAAATATTAGTTAGTGGTTTAAAATTATTTTGTATAAGTTTTTTATTTAAAAATCTAATATCAAAATCAATACCATTATGTGCGACTAGTACGGTATCGCCTATTCAATCGATAATTTTTTGTGCTTCTTCGCTAAAACTTTTACAATTTTTAACCATTTGATTGGTAATGTGTGTGAAATTTGAAGTAAAAGTGCTCAGTGGCTTGATTGGTTTGATTAAAACATCTAATCTCTCAACAATTAGTCCATCCTTAACTTTTACACCACCAAATTCAATTATTTCACCGTCTTCATTTATTAAACTAGTTGTCTCTAAGTCAAATACCACATATTCTTGATTTTTTAAATCATATTTTTTATTATTGGTTACATTGATTACACATGGTGTGATATCATTTAATAAATTTAATTCGTAACCATATAAACATTTTTGATTAAATTTTTTGCTTGCTGTGTCAATATTAGGAAAAGATTGAATGTTGTCACGATCACAAAATCCAACCCCTGGTGACTTATTTTTTATTGAATATTCTACTATTTCATTAGCATGATTTATTCCATCAAAAGCACTAAATTTAGTGTGATTCAAAACTTCAATTCTTGGCTTAATTGCATCATCATACTTTTTTTCACTTTTTTTATCGTCATAGATATAAATTGAATATGCGGTAAAACACAAATTTAGTGTGCCTTTGGAATAATCATACCTCCCTTTTACTTTGACGAAATCATCATTCTTCAATGTTTCTAAATATTCAACGGGGAGATTATTGGCTTTATCCATACCACTAGCAAATTTATCTCCTTCTTTTGTTGGCCAAATTTTTATATCAATGGCTTTTGTTTCATCTTGTATAAAAATTTCTCAACACTTTCTACCCTTTTCAGGTTTAATTATTCTAAAAATTCTTCCTTCGATAGTTAAATTTTTTGGGAATTCATTAATTTGTGAAATTGATTTAATTGGGACAGGAATATCTCGTATATAATTTAATTTTTGAAAATTGTTTTCTTCTTTTATTTTGTAGGTAACACTGATAGATTCATTATTTTTTTTTATATCTTCATATTCATTTTTTCTATCAACTAATGAGGTATTAATATCTTTAAAATTTAAACCAAGTTGGTTTAAATAATTTCCAAGAGGAATTAAAACGGCATTGAGAATACTTCCGTGGGTTTTTGTGGAAATATTAAAAATCAAATTCTCATCGTTTATTTTATAGTCAGCAATGATGTTTTTTAGAACTAGGTTTTTTTCTAAGTCTTTAATTGATATAAAATTATTCAAATAGTCAGTAATTTTATGGTCTTTTTCAATTAAATCAACAATTCGATATTGAACTTGAAGATAATTTGCAATTTCCTGTTTGTTTTTATTTTTTTCTATGATATTTACAATTTTAAAACTAGGAATAGTGTTAAAAATAAATTTTATTAGAATTTTACCATTTTTTGTTTTTTCTGTTTGTATGCTATTAACCTCATTTTTTAGTTCCAAAAACTCTTCTTCATCTAAAAAACCAATTTCATTGAAAAATTCTTGATATTTTTCCATATTTATATTATAAATATGTTAGATGGCAATAAAGTATATTATTTATTCATATACTATGTATATGGATTTTAGGAATAAGTTATAATTATAGTAATATGAAATTCGCTGAATGAAGCAACCTAATTGAGGGTGAATGATGTAATGAAATAAATGTGAGGGATTTTATTCAAAAAAACTATTCTCCATATCTAGGCGGTGCCAGTTTTCTTGTAGATCCTACTGATAGAACTAATAGACTATTTTATAAATTGAAAGACTTGTTCAAAAAAGAACGAGATAAGGGTGGGGTAATTGGTATGGATACACGTTTAAGTACCATTACAGCATATGGACCCGGATATATTGATAAAGATCTTGAATTAATAGTTGGATTACAAACGGAAAAGCCACTAGAAAGAGGTTATATGCCTATCGGCGGGGTGAAACAAGCTATTGGTGCTGCCCAAGCATTTAAAATAGAAACTGATCAAAAGGTTGATGAAATTTTTCTAAAATATCGGAAAACTCATAATCAAGGTGTATTTGATGCTTATACTGAAGAAATGCGTAAGGCTCGACATACCCATATTATTACAGGATTACCTGATAATTATGGGAGGGGAAGAATTATTGGTGATTATCGACGTGTTGCACTTTATGGAATTGATTTTTTAATTGAAGAAAAAAAGAAAGATAGAAAAATACTAGATGGACAAATGAATAACGATATCATTCAATTACGCGAGGAAACGAGTGAGCAATTGGTGGCTCTTAATGAAATAAAAATTATGGCTGATACTTATGGATTTGATATTTCTAAGCCAGCTAGAAATGCTCAAGAAGCTATTCAATGAACCTATTTTGCTTATTTGGCCGCTATTAAACAACAAAATGGCGCTGCTATGTCAGTTGGTCGATTATCAACTTTTTTTGATATTTACATTGAGAGGGATCTTAAAACTGGATTATTGACTGAAGAAACTGCTCAAGAGTTAATTGATCATTTTGTGATGAAATTGCGTATGGTAAGGTTTATGAGAGCACCTGCATATAATGATTTATTTAGCGGAGATCCAGTCTGAGCAACTGAAACTATTGGAGGGATGGGATTAGATGGTAGAACACTTGTTACAAAAACTAGCTACAGAATTATTCATACACTAAATAACATGGGTCCAGCTCCAGAGCCAAATATGACAATTTTGTGATCAAAGGATTTACCAATGAATTTTAAAAATTTTTGTGCTGAATATTCAATTAAATATTCTTCAGTTCAATATGAATCAGATGATTTGATGCGACCACTAAGAGGAGACGACTATGGAATTGCATGTTGCGTTAGTCCAATGAAAATTGGAAAAGAAATGCAATTTTTCGGTGCACGTGCTAATTTAGCCAAAACACTTTTATATGCAATAAATGGTGGAATTGATGAATTGCATTCTGATTATCAAATGGGTCCAAAATTGGAACAATTGGATATAAAAAAACCATTAAAATATACTGAAATCTTTAATAGGTTTAAAACTTTCATTTCTTGATTAGCAAAACTATATATTAATACTTTAAATGTAATTCATTATATGCATGATAAATATTATTATGAATCGGCAGAAATGGCATTATGCGATACTGTGGTTCATAGATTTTTTGCAACAGGTATTGCAGGAATGAGTGTGGTTATTGACTCATTGAGCGCAATTAAATATGCAAAAGTTAAACCAATCTGAACAAAAGCTAACAATTCTGAGCGATATGTTGCAACTGATTTTATTATTGAGGGAGATTATCCTAAATTTGGAAATGATGACGATAAAGTTGATAATATCGGAATTGAAATTTTGAAAATATTTAAAAAGGAATTAAATAAAAATATTCCATATAGAAACAGTGAAATCACAACAAGTATACTAACAATTACAAGTAATGTTGTTTATGGAAATGCTACTGGTGCAACACCAGATGGAAGAAAAGCTGGACAACCTTTTGCTCCTGGTGCTAACCCAATGCATGGAAGAGATTGTAATGGTGCTATTTGTTCGCTTAATTCGGTTGCCAAATTACCATTTGCGTATGCCAGCGATGGAATTAGTAATACTTTTTCAATTGTCCCTAATGCCTTGGGAAATGAAAATGATAACATCATCATTAATAATGAAAGTAAAAATGAACGTGTTGAAAACTTGGTTAATTTAATGGATGGATATTTTTCAAAAGGAAGTCAACATTTAAATGTTAATGTTTTTGATCGTGAAACCTTAATTGACGCACAAAAACACCCAGAAAACTATCCACAATTAACTGTTAGAGTTAGTGGATATGCTGTGAATTTTATTAAATTAAAAAAAGAGCAACAAGATGAAGTCATTGATAGAACTTTTCATGAGCGACAATAAATTACATTTTGTTAGCTTCAGGAATTTTTGGTAATCCAGGCATTCTGAAAATATTACCTGTCATAACGATAACAAAGTTTGCACCATTAGCAACAATTAAATCTTTAACATGGATTTTAAATGGCTTATCAATTACTAATATTTTTTCATCATCTGTTAAAGAAGCAGGAGTTTTTGCCATGCATACAAATGCTTGAGAATCAACTAGTTCTTTTATTTTTTTAGTAGCTTCCAGCGAATATTCAACACCAATTGCCCCATAACATTTTTTACAAATTGTATCAATCTTTTTTTCTATGCTCCATTTCATATCATAAATTGGCGTTAAATTTGATTTTATATTAGTTAAATTAATAACTTTTTTAGCCAAATCAATTGCCCCAGCACTTCCTTTTTCGAAGGATTCATTTAATGAATAAATAATGTCATTATTTTTTAATCATTCCTCAACAATTTTTACTTCATTTTGTAATGAAATATCAAGTTGAGTAATGGAAACAACAAAAGGAATATTAAAATTTTTAATATTTTTAATATGAGCAGCCAAATTTTCAATACCTAATTTAACGGCATCGTGATTTTCTTTTTTTAGATTTTCTTTTTCAACTCCTCCATGCATTTTTAGGCTTCTAGTAGAGGTAACAATAACAATGGCACTTGGTGATAAATTACCAACATTACAAACAATATCTAAAAATTTCTCAGCTCCCAAATCACTAGCGAATCCTGCTTCAGTTACAACATAGTCAGCTAAATTAAGTGCTGTTTTTGTCGCAAATAAAGAATTACAGCCATGAGCAATATTCGCAAAAGGGCCACCATGAACCACTGCTAAATGTCCTTCTAATGTTTGAACAACGTTAGGGTTAATGGCGTCAGTTAAAATTTTTATAACAGCATTAGTAATCTCTAAATCATTGACATAAATTGGTTTGTTGTCCTTGGTGAATGCAATAATGATTCTACCAATTCTATTTTTTAAATCTTCATTGCTGGTAGCTAAACAAAATATGGCCATTAATTCACTAGCAACCGTAATATCAAAACCAGTTTTATATTTTAAATTTTTTTTGCCATTAATCACTACTTCGATTTCTCTTAGACTGCGATCATTAACATCAAGCACTCTTTTTCAAATAATTTTGTTTATATCAATGTTTAATGAATTGCCCCAATAAATGTTATTATCAATACAGGCGCTAATAAGATTATTGGCAGCGGTAATTGCATGCATATCACCCGTAAAATGAAAGTTGATTTCATCTTTGGGAATAATTTGTGCTTTTCCGCCTCCATTAGCTCCACCTTTGACTCCAAATACAGGACCCATTGATGGTTCACGCAATGCTGCAATGCATTTTTTCCCAATTTTATTAATTGCATCATTCAATCCAATGGTTGTTGTTGTTTTTCCCTCCCCAGCTGGAGTTGGACTTGTTGCTGTCACTAAAATCAAATGTTTATTTTTTTCAGGCTGAGTTAAAATTGGATTTATTTTAGCAATGTATTTTCCATATAGAAATAATTCCTTCTCTTTTATTTTAAATTTTTTGGCTAATTCAATAATCGGTTTCATTAATTAAATTATAAATATTATTATATAATATTACCATATACCAATGGCTAATATAGAATTGTTAAAAAAATTACGTGAAATGACACAAGCTGGTGTCACTGACGCTATGAAAGCTTTGAATGAAAACAATCAAGATTTAGACAAGGCTGTACAATGATTAAGGGAAAAAGGAATAGCTAAGGCTGCAAAAAAAGCAAATGCCATTGCTACTGAAGGAATTAGCAAAGTTATTATTAGAGATAATTTAGCTATTATTTATGAGGTTAATTGTGAAACTGATTTTGTTGCCGCTAATGAATCATTCACTAGTTTAGTTGATGACATTGGTTTAACATTATTGGAAAGCGGAGAGAATGACTTTGAAAAAGCATTGCAATTAAAACTTCCTTCTAGAATGACGATTGAGGAATCTTGCAAAGAATTAACGGGAAAAATTGGCGAAAAAATTGGTTTAAGACGATATGAAATTTTATCAAAGGATAAAAAACACATGTTTAGTTCTTACCAACATACTAATAAGAAAATTGCGGTTTTATTAACCATTAACAATAACGTTGATGTTAATGTGGCAAAAGATATTGCGATGCATGCTGCTGCCATGGCGCCAAAATATCTTAATCAAGGTAAAATGGATAAGGTTTGATTAGAGAATGAAATTAAAATTATTAAAGAACAAATGGCTAGTGATGAAAAATTTGTTGGGATGATGAAAGATCCGAGCATGAATTCAAGAGTTGAGGGAATTGTTAAAGGTAAAGTTAATCGTCTTTTATCAGAGGTTACCTTGGAAGCACAAGCATTTGTAAAAGATCCTAGTAAAACTGTTAAGCAATATATTAATTCGGTTAAGGCAGATGTTATTGATTATGTTAGGTATCAAGTTGGAGAGGGCATTGAAAAAAAGATTGTTGATTTTGTTGCGGAAGTTAATGCACAAATGAAAAAGTAATTAGTTAAGTATAATTGCTATTATTTGTAATATGAGTAATGATTTTTAGAATGGAAGTTAAAAAATCTTACTAATTCCCACACCGATTAATCTTATGGTTACATCAATAAAATTTTTTTCATATATATCTAATAAATTAGAAAAAAATAGTTCAAAAGTAAGTTTGTTGTTCATCGATTTTGATTTAATTTTACTAATAAAATCAGGTGTTTTAATTGTTAAATTTATTGTTTTACCTTCTAACTTTTGTTTTGATAAATTTTCTCA
Source organism: Mycoplasmataceae bacterium (assembly GCA_031289655.1). GTDB lineage: Bacteria > Bacillota_I > Bacilli_A > Mycoplasmatales > Mycoplasmoidaceae > Malacoplasma_A. Next base: position 1,178 of record JAITPC010000018.1, on the reverse strand, counting down.
AACTTCTTTAGCCTCTAATAAAATCATTTCTTTGATTTCATCATAATTGTTTGTGTCATTTTCAAAGGTGTGAGCTGATGAGATAGATTTTGGTTTTGTGCGGCCATAAATTAATTCATCATCATCCTTCCCGTTTGCGTTTAAATAAAATTTTTCTCATGAGTTGCCAAATATTTCTTTTAATTTATTTTTATTACTAAGTGCTAGATCTCTAATGGTTTTAATTTCATTATCATATAATACTTTGGCTGTAGCGGGACCAACCATGTACATATTTTCAATTTTTAATGGTCATATTTTGCTAATTAGATCTTCATTAAACATTTGTGTTATACCTAATGGTTTTTTATAATTACTCCCCATTTTGGACATAAAACGGTTATGACCAATTCCTATAGAAGAACCTAAATTTAATTTTGATTTTAATAAATTTTGAATTTTTATGGCAATTGATTTTGCTGATTGTTTTTTTATTAATGATGTTATATCAATATAGCATTCATCAATTGAAGCAACTTCAATTTTATCGGTAATTTTTTCTTTTAACAAATTAATAAATAAATTATGATATCTTTCATATTCTCTAAAATGTGGTTCAACAATAATTGCTTTTGGACATAAAATTGAAGCACGGTATAGAGGCATTGCGGCTTTAATTCCATATCTTCTAGCCTCATAATTAGCAGAAGCGACAACACTCCGTTTAGTTCTCCCTCCAACAACAACAGGTTTATTTTTTAATTTAGGGTTTAATATTTCCTCAACAGAAGGAAAAAAACAATTCATATCGACATGCAAAATAGTTTTCATTTTAGTGTGAATAAATTATATTTATTTGAAATTGGTCCAGTCTACAATAATTTTTTATTATTAGATAACCAATTATTTATAATCTTATCATAGGGAAGTAGTTCAATGGTAGAATAAAGGCCTCCAAATCCTCTGACATGAGTTCGATTCTTATCTTCCCTGCCATTTAGTAAGAATCAAAAGCCAAAAGCTTTGATTGTTTGTTAGCAAACATGACAAATCAAAATAATCAAAACCTATAATATAGATGTAGATAAATGGACACTAAAATAGATAATAAAAATAAAAAAAAATCTGCCCTAAAAATACAAGAAGAATTTACAAGGATTAATACTAGCATAGATGAACTTAAAGAAAATATCGAAACT
>JAITPC010000012.1 GCA_031289655.1 Mycoplasmataceae bacterium | reverse complement strand
ACAAACTAGTTTGAGATAAATGTGTACCTTCAATTCAAAAATCATTCAAAGGAACAAAAGCAAAATTACATTTTGAATTGTTCAAAGGCGAATGTACCATGCCTGAATGCAAGAGAGTTTCATCCATCATGAAGAAACATGGTGCTGACTGTATAGTAACAGTTGGTGGTGGCAAAGGTTGTGACACTGGCAAAGTGGCTGCTTTCATGAATAAAACAGCTTTAGTTGTGTTCGCAACGGCAGCATCGACAGATGCTCCTTGTTCGCACTCCGCTATTATTTATAAAGAAAATGGTGAATTTGACCAATATTACTACCCTAATAAATCACCAGACATCGTGATTGTTGACTGTAATGTCATTGCAGAAGCCCCAGCGAGATTATTAGCTTGTGGCTTAGGTGATGCATTATCAACATACTTTGAAGCACGTAGTTGTCACCGCACAGAAGAACGTGATATTACTGAATGACATGCACAACAATCATTAACTGGATATGCACTTGCAAAATTGTGTTATGACACAATTCATGCTGATGGTGAAAAAGCGATGATCGCTTGTGAATTAAAAGTTTCTACAAAAGCATTGGAAAATGTGATTGAAGCAAACACTTATTTATCAACTATCGGATTTGAATCTGGTGGATTGGGTGCTGCTCACTCCATTCAAGATGCATTAGGAATCATTCCTGAGGTTCACAAAAACTTCCACGGTGAAAAAGTAGCTTTTGGTACTATCACTCACTTAGTGTTGGAGAACGCTTGTAAAGATGAAATCGCTAGAAACATTAAGTTTTGTTACAATGTTGGTTTACCAATCACTTTTGAAGACTTACACATTGGCAAGGCCACTGATAAGCAGTTAATGGAAGTTTCTAAAAAGGCAACCGGACCTGGAGTACCTATGGGAAACATGCCTTTCAAAGTAACGGCTGAAGATGTATTTGCTGCCATGAAAGTCGCTGATGCAATGGGCAAAGCCTATAAAGCTAAAAGAGAACGTAAAAATACCGTGATCGTTCCTTATACTTGCAGAGCAAAGTGATTCTAAGAGTTACAAATATTTATTAATGAAAAAATCAAGTATTGAAATCTTTATATAAGTCGCATATCAACTAAATTAAGACTCGTTGTTATTTTTAGGAGTAATCATTACTGGCTCTTGTATTGTTGGTAGTTCATATTTTTTTCTTAAAGAATTATTTTTCCGAAGAACACTATAAGAATAAGTATCATTTTTCTTAATGGTAATATTTGCCAAAAAAGTACTAAGAATAATTATTAAAAAAAAGAACATATATATACAAAGAGAAATGATAAAAGAAATAAAGTTAAATTCATTTGTCTTTAATACATAAACATTTAGCAACGACATAATAACTATTAAGATAGAAAATATTAATAAAAATATAAAATTATTATTGTTAAACTTAAATCATTCTTTTAATGAAATATGATGATATTTTTTATTTGTGACAAAATAGCTATTTTTATTTTTAATCGGTAAATGAAATATTCATTTTAAAACAAACTGGGGGGCAATAATTGCTTGAATTGCAGAATAGATTAATCATGATAAGAAATATTGGATGCCAGAAACAAAAGATTTACATTCAACCATATAATTTATAACAAGAATAAAAAGTGTGAAAAAAAATAATAATAAATTAGCACTAAGTAAATAATTAAAAATTTTAAAAAACATTGTATTGTAATTTGCTGTTGAATAAAAAATTGGAAATAAAATAGCGCTCACTAATAAAAATGTACTAATTATAAATACGCCCTTAGCTGCATATGTACTATTTCTAACAAAAAAATCTAAAAAAATATTATTACATTTAAGTGTTTTAAATTTTACACTTCTTCAAAAAACAATTTGTTGATTTCATCATCTTTTTTCGCGTAAATAATAAGTAATCATATCATGAGGTTCTATAGATGAAACTGGAGATAAAGTACTATACATTATTTTAAACCCATGCGTGTAAACAAGATAAAATAAATTTGTATCATCGTTCACAAAATCGGGATATCCACCAAATGATTTATAACATTCCCGAGATACAAGCATCCCTCAAGAGCGAATGCCAGCCACCCCTATTTTATGCGACCTATAAGATTCTTGATAACTATTTTCAGAATTAATTTTTTTTGACATAATTCGTGAAAAAAGAGAAGGAACATTACACCCAGAAATTTGGCTTTGAATAACGCCAACATTTGGTACATTAGAATAAAAAATAGTAATATTTTTTGAAACAAAATCTTTTTGCAATATTGTATCAGCATCCATTACAACAAAAAAATCCCATTCATCTTCATAATTATTTAAAAATGCAGTTAAATTCCCACCCTTTCATCCAGTCTGTTTCCAATTTGGATGTTCATTTCTCCGCACCACATTAATGTTATATTTTTTTGAAAATAAGTCAATTTTATTTTTATATTCATTTGTTTTTGAATCATCTAGTATAAAAAAATTTGTATTAGCATAATCTTGATTTTTCGCAAAAATAGCACATCCTTCGATGAAATCATCACATGTAGGATACAAAATAATTACACGAGGAAGATTTCGAGGCAATTTACAATTTTTATACTGAGAAAATAAAAAATTATTATATTTGCGTTGCGTTAAATAATATAAAACAAAATTAAAAAATATTCTAATGGTACAACAAACAATATATACAACGAGAAAAGAAAATATGAATAAGTATATTTTAGAAAATATCGTATTGGAAACTATTTCATTATCCCAACAGAAAAAAATAAGAATAGAAGAAATAATTAATACTATCAAAATAAATATTATTTTATTTATATATATATGGACAATATTTTTCTTATTTACCATGTCGCAATTATAATGAATGTTTGATGCATTCGGTTAACAACTTGGGTCGGCACAATTTAGGCGTAGTATGACATTTTCCCTTTTAAATCACGTCCGCGGATCCATCGGTTATTGCTATATTGCTTGGATAATTTTAGTAACTTATCAATGCTATGCTTATAATTCATTTGTGTCTCCCTAAAGGTATTTAAGATCGCGCCGTTATTGGCGCTTTTTTAATTGCTTTCTAAATATTAGCATTCACTTAATTTATTTTTTCTCCATATTTGTATTTAATACATAAATGTTTAACAAAAGACATAATAACTATTAAGATAAAAAATATCCATTTTACTCTTTTCTACTTTTTTTAGACTTTAGTGGGGTGAGCTCTTGGAATTGGTTTCCATTGAGGCTTAGCAAAATATGCTGGGATAGTTAAAATAATCGTAATCATCAAAGACACTGGACCTAGTAATACATAATAAATATTTTTGTATCATGCAGATTTTTTGTGCTTACAAAATCTATATATACTAATAATGCTAAGAGCAACCATAACCAATGTCGTAAATAATATGATGGATGATGTGGCGAGATCTATCTGTCAAATTGATTGTAATATGCATATATTGAATAATGGTTGAGTCAAAATGCTAGTAATAATATTTAAAACTATGGAAAATATAAAAATTATCGTGTTAGGGAATGAACGATAAAATCAGTCAGTGCGGTTTATTGTGTTGTTTAAATGAAATATATTGTTCCTGCTTGTTTTATCAAAGAATAACTGCAAACTGCCTTTGGCTCATCGATGACCTTGGGTGTAAAATGCTGATCATGTAGTAGGTTGCTGATCATAAAATATTGCATTTTGGCAATATCCCATTCGCACACCATGTGATTGCAAATGCATGCTGATCTCCACATCTTCAACAAGTTTATGAAAGTTCCACTTTCAATTTAAGCCTTCAAGAATTTTTTGATTGACCACGAAACCACACCCAGTAAAATTCACGTCAATATTAGCATTTTGTTTATTAACATTTTCAAATTCTGATTCCATTATAAAAACAAACCCACGCAAGTACCCTCAGATATTGTCAGTATTTGTTGGAAAACGGCAAGTGGACAAACAATCTATAGCATTATTATCAAAGAATGCGCCAACATGATTCAGCCATTTTTTATCAATTACATTATCCGCGTCTCAAAATGCATAACGATCAAATTTATTAAGATAATGTTGATTTATATAATTTAACAAAAAATCAATTGTTTTGCCCTTGTTATTATTTTGCTTAAACGGTTTCTCAATGATGTAAATTTTAACTTTACTAATTTTAATGTATTCTTGAATAATGCTAAGTGTATCATCTGTTGAATTATTTACGCAAATGAATATCGTTTGGAGTTGGGAAGGATAATCCAATTCATTAAAGCTATTTAATAAACTTTTAATTACAACACCTTCATTTCGTGCACACACTAAATGAGCATATGAACACTTATGAATGATTGAAACATGATATTTCTTGGATGGTATTACACCTAATAATATGTACACTAAATACATTGTTGACATTGGTAAATAAAATAACAAAACAGCTAAGTTTAAACTATTAACAACTCATGAAGCAATATCGGTAGACACGATACCCTTTGCATGGATGGCGTTAACGATTGCGCTAATAAATAGGAATGCACTAATAGCATATGTGACTAATGCAATTACCGCAAATATGAATTTAAAAAAAATATTGCTAGCTTTTTTGGATTTGCTTGAATTCATTTCATAATTATAACGTCTTTTATTCAAGCACTATTTTTGTTAATCTTCGCAACCTCCTGTTAATCTATGCAAATTTATGGTATATTAATTTGATAATTTATGAGCATAATCACCAAAGCCATAATTCCAGCCGCTGGTTTAGGTACCAGATTTATTCCAGTTACAAAATCCATCCCTAAAGAAATGATTCCTATTTTAGATGTTCCATCTATTGATTTAGTAGTTCAAGAGGCAATAGACAGTGGTATAAAAGAAATCCTCATCATCGTGAGTTCAACAAAACAATCGTTAATTGATTATTACCATACTAACCATAACTTAGAAAAACATTTAATTGAAAAAAAACGGTTAGACCTTTTAGAACGAATAAAGTTAATTGGGAAGAATGTTAAAATTAGATTTAAATTTCAAAAAGAACCAAAAGGGCTGGGAGACGCCATATACCTTGGCAAGAAATTTACAAACGGAGATCCATTCATTGTAATGCTTGGTGATGACGTTACTTTGTATGATGATGGTCGTAAAACGGCATCTCAAAAATTAATCGATATTTTTAGCAAATATCATTCTACGGTTTTATGTGTTAAAGAAGTTGAAAAATGTAATTTAAATAAATATGGTGTAATTGGTGGAAATTTTTTAAACACTTCACAAAATAAATTAATTGCGATAAAACAAATTGTTGAAAAACCAAACCCTAATAAAGCTCCAAGTAATTTAGCGGTGATTGGTCGGTACGTTTTTACGCCAGAAATTTATCAATATATCAAACAAAAAGATAAAAGTGTTAATGGTGAAATCCAAATCACTGATGCTATTGCCACATTGATGAAAAATAAACCTATTTATGCTTGGAAGTATGAAGGGAAACATTACGATGTTGGTTCAAAACGAGGGTATGTGATGGCCACAATTGATTTTGCACTGAATGACCCCATTATTAATAGAGAAGTCTTTGAATATATTAAATGTATCGTAAAAACTAAGAAATAAGATAAATAGTCTCATGTTATCTAAACCCTAAAATTAATCTCGCTTGCAAGAATCGTCTCCTAGTTTTTTATGTTTAGTAATACCTATATAATCTATCAACAATATGGTTAACAAAAAATTAAATATCCATCACTTATCTACAAAATTAGCAATCATCAATCTTATTGTAATTGCCCTTTGCATTATCTATAGTTCCATATTAGATTACTTACCATACTTCAGTGATAACACTATTTACCAAGGTGCATTTGCTACTTTTTGATTTGATGGGCTTGGTTATTTTACCAATCAAACCAACTTACTCATTCTCGTGGTAACCATTTTATATTTAACAGCTTATAAGACGAAGTTGTTTGACAATGGTCAACTTGTATTTTTATCAGCTGTTTATATTACTTTAACAGCTTTACTTTGTTGAGCCGTTCTTGTGCCAATAACTATTGCTTATAGTACTGCGATTATCAACATTAGTATGTCTATAAATATTGCAACAATGCATTTAGTAACGCCTACATTGTTCATTGTTTTTGCTTTTTTTCAATATAGGCATCAATCCTTGTATGGGGTTAAAGCAAAATTTAAATACAAGAAGCAACTACTAATCGGCGTGATTTACCCAGTGGTATATGTTGTTTATTTAATAACCATTAATTTTATTTCTCTCCCTATATCAATGTTCCGTGATGGTTGCTTTCCACCACAAGGATATGTTTCTATTTATGCAGTAGCCACAAATTTCAATCCGCAATGTTTTGTACCTTCATTTAAAAATGGCTCAACTATCCCAACCTACACAGATTATTCTGGTAGTTTAGTTTTTCTTGTCGTACCATTTTTATTCATTGCTTTTTCAATTGGTATTATTTGCTTATATGTTTATGTCACAAATCGTATTTTCTACCCTAAACAAATTAAGAATGTGTAACATATATTTAAAGCGTATAAATACCCCCCCCCTTATGATTTGAAATAATCTTTGGTATAATGTCGGTTGTTAATA
>JAITPC010000035.1 GCA_031289655.1 Mycoplasmataceae bacterium | reverse complement strand
GGAAAACTTATTGACACATCCAAAAATACAAATAGTTCAACTAATTTATCTAGCCAAACAACAAATATGGCAGAACAAATTGATGAAAGTAAGGTTGTTTCTTTACTTCAGAGTTTAAGCGGATTTAGTAATATTATGGGCGATTTGAAAATAACCATGTCTGCATTGAGTTTTGTCCAAGCTTGCATTGACATGGCATTCGCCACCTTAAGCCTTTTGGAATTAGATTTTTTTTGAGCTGCTTTATCTTTGGTATTTGTTGGAATGGATATTTTTTCAGGAGTCAATAATGCTAAAGAAGCAGCAAACCGTTTTGACGATTCAAAGAGAGAAATACTTTTATCAAAAGCAATCACTGATTGAACAATTCAAGTTAATTATCCGGTTTCTGCTAATGATATTTCTAATTTAAACAATGATTATCAAGCCTATGAAAACGCTAATACTTCAGCAAAGATTTTGGCACAAGCCGAGAATGTTAATGAAGACATTGCTGAAATTACTAAAATATTACAAAAAAATAATATAACATTTTTTGTTGCTGAATTGTGCAAAATATGCGAACTTAAAATCCCTAATATTGAACTTACCCTTATACAAAAATTAAACTTGGAGAAAGTTATCGATACTGGTGTTGTTTTTGCTACCATTCTTGGTATAATTTCTCGTACCATATCTTTATATCTGATGCATAGGCTTATAGCAGATGTCAGAGTGGGCATCGATGGAGCAATAATCGATGTTATTGATCCTGCAACTGGTGAACCAGCTGCTATGGTACCATCTCACATGATTGGATATTCACGTTTTATCCGTAGATCAGAACACCTATCTGCTTTGTTATTAGGCTTTCCAAGTAATATTGGTTTGGAAGGGGTAGAGGGGGGGCATGCTGCTATACCCCTTATTAATAGATGTGAAGGACTTGGCGAAGCTGCAAATGAGTTAGAACGTCTTCACCATGCCTATCCTAATATGACAAATGCTATTAGATATGGTTGAAGAGGTAGCTTGTTTGTCTGATTTAAGGAGACATTTGTAGGGCGTTTCATGGGAGTCGCACACTATGAAGGTTATGTCGCGTTTGGCATCAAGATACCAAAATATTTATCGAGGCTTAACATAGTTAACATTGCAGAAGCCGTAGTAAATATGGTTCTTACATTTGTTTTAATTCATTTTACTTACGTTCATAACGAACTGATGGCAGATTTAGCTGAAGAATTGACTGGCGAAAGACCTGATTTCAATAATTGAATAATGAAATTATTAAAATAACATTGAGTACATTATTTTATTTGATGGTGCATATATTTTGCATGTTACTTTTTAGCCAAAATACCATGTTCATCTATTGGAAAGAAAACTTTGAGAAATAACAATCTCGTTCCTAATAATTGATAATAATGTAATAAAAAAGATTTTACCATTAAAGCTAAGTTTGTTAAGAATATAGATATTTAAATGTCATATATTGCTATTACAAAACACAGGTTATATTTTATCAAGGATGATAACAAAGTATATCATTTATTTTAATAGATTGAAGAGAAATTATGTTGCCAACATGTTTAAAATCTATAGCATATTTAATAATTTTTATATCTTATACTCATATGAATTTTTAATTATATAGAATGACGTTTTTGTATTTTATAAACATTAAATAAATCTTTTGAAATAAAGCTCATTTTATAGTAAAGTTTTACTTTAGCATGCTTTCATTTTTTTATTTTTGCTATTGAATTAAATTTATTAACAATTTTCTTATATTCACTACTTCCTTTAAATTTTTGCAATGACCTATTAAAAAATAAACAATTACACACAGCATAAAATAAAATAATAATTAAAACAGCAAAAGAAAGAAAAATTAAAATGGCCGACATATAAATATGCCAATCTTTAAACAAATTGATTTTATGTGTATCAATTTCATAAATGTAAAGTGAAGCACCCACCAAAATTAATATTAAAAATAACAATAAACACAATATTGTATAATATTTAATTTTATATGCTCGATATTTTTCCGGAGTCATATGAAAAAAATAAAATTTATCAATGTTTTTATTAATTCATTTAGTATGTTTAGTTGATTTTTCATCAATTTTCGGTTTAACATATTCTAAAGTTGGCTTTGGTTTGAATTTTTTCATATTAATAAGCTCTAGCAAAATAAACTATTTGTTTTGCTTGTTTACCAGTGAAAAAACATTTTTTATTACTATTTTTCAAATCTTCCTTGACACATCTAGGACTTGCACCTGTCAATTCCTTAATTTTCTTTTCCTCTTCAATTGTTCCACCTCAATACCCCAATGCTATTTTATGTTCATTAATTGCATTTTTAAAACTTTCTATATCACTTATTTGAACAATTGAACTATCAAGATGCTGCTTAGCTTTAGTATATAGGGATTTAAAATATTCTTTCTTTTGTTTTATTATTTCATTTTTAATGTCACTAATTTTAATTGTTTGTTTTATTCCATTATCTCTTCTAATTAATGTACAATTATCTTCCTTTATGTCATTAGGTCCAATGACAATAACAAATGGTGTCCCATTAATTTCTTGCTCACTAATTTTAAACCCAAAACCATTATTAGAGTCATCAATTTTTGTTCTAAAACTCTTAAATTGGTCGGCAATTTTTTTTGCAATAGTAATAATGTTTGGATCTTTATCTTGAAAAATTGTTAAAATAGATACTTGAATTGGTGCTATATCAAATGGCAATACTAATCCTTTATCATCCCCATGTACAACAACCAAATCTCCAATAATTCTTGTGGTAATTCCATGACTAGTATAATGAGGAGATATGATAGTGTTTTGTTTATCTTGAAAATTAACATCATATATTTTAGAAAAATTTGTGCCTAAATAATGACTCGTACCGGTCTGAATACATTGTCCATCTTGGCTCCAAACTTCTCTAGTATATGTTTCAACAGCGCCAGCAAACTTTTCACCTTCAGTTTTCTTTCCACTAAGTACAGGCAAATAGCACACATCTTTCAAAAACTTATTATATAGTTTGTGAATTTCAATGGTAAAGTTCTGCGCCTCATTTTGTGTTTCAAACATACAATGTAATTCGTGCCAAAAAAATTCACATCCTCGCAAAAAAGGCTTTGTATTCTTTTCTGCACGATAAACTGAACACCATTGATTATATTTCATTGGTAAATCCTTATAGGAATGAATTTGCTCTTTAAATAACTGTGAGAATAGAACTTCGCTCGTGGGGCGAATAATTAATTCTTCACTTAATGTTTCATTGCCAATTTTATCAACAATAAAAGTTTCAGGTGCAAAACCTTCAATATGATCTTTTTCTTTAGTGAAATCACTCATTCTTATAAACAATGGCAACTGAACTTTTTTTATTTCTAATTTACTAAATTGTTTATCAAGTGATTCTTTTATTTTCTCTCATATCATTCAACCATTTGGTAAATAATTAATTGTTCCCTTCGCTGAACCATAACTAAATAATTTCCCTTGGAAGCAAACAGAGGTATATCAATCAGCAAAATTTTGTTCTCTTTTAATAATTTTTTCCATTAGTTAAATTATAATTTATTATTTAATATAAAAATAAAATGATTGCCAGCCCATGTAAAATACATCCAATATTAACAAATAGATGTCATACAAAGTGAAAATATTTGACTTTTCCGCTCAATATATAAAATACAACACCAATTGTATAGCTAATCCCGCCAAACAAGATTAAAAGAAAAAATGTTAAATTAGTTGTAAAAATATTGTTAATAAAAAATACAGCAGTTCATCCCAATGCTAAAAAAATAATTAAATGAATTCAATGTAATTTTTTTAATCATATCGATTTAAATGTAATACCTACAATTATTAAGCTCCACTGAATAATAAAAATCAATCAACCAATTGTTAATGCTGTGCCGCCTATAGTTCCTTGCATTGTTGATAAATTTAATAAAATTGGAGTATACGTTCCACCAATTAGTAGATAAATTGAAATATGATCCAATCTTTTAAACACTTTAGATTTTGCCGTTTCATTTGTCAATGCATGGTATAAACAACTAATTGTAAATAGTGCAACAGTACTCATCCCATAAACTATAGCACCTGCAATTTTATTTGGTTGATAATCTGATTTTATTAAACAAAATACTAAAATAAATATCCCAAATAACGCCATAATTCCGTGACTAACAGCATTAGCTATCTCTTCACCAATTGTTTGTCTTCTCTTAATTCTTTTCATTTTTTTCTTTTAACCTAGAAAGTAAGTACAAAGTTGTTTTATACTCAAGTTTATTATAGTTTTTATTAAAAAATCTAATATCATTTTCGTTGAATAAAATTATCTCACTTAATAGAGAAATTAAGGTTTTTTTGTTAACATGATTTATTTCATTAGTAAATTTAATATATCTATCGTGTATTGAAGAAGGATGTGCCTTGTTTTTAAAATTAATAATTTTGGTAATTTCTTCCTTATTAATGTTGAACTTTAATTGTTTAATTTTTTCATCATAATTAATTTTCCTTCACTCTGTAATTAATCATTTTTTCTTATCATTTTTTCTAATTCCTATAGAATAAAAAAATATAAAGCACGGAAAACACAAAGAAAATAGTATATACAAAACCGAAATTATTAAATTATTATTTTGCAAAAAATATATAAGTGTTATACACATATAGATGACAAAATATATGGATAATGTCATGACAAAAATAATATTTTTACTTATTTTTCTAAATGGTGTATATTTAGAATTTCTAAATTTAATTATTCAAAATGTAAATAATGAGCAAAAAACTATAAAATTAAAAACCAAAAATAAAATAAAATATATTTGCATTATTTATCGCTTTCCTTTAAAGTATCATACAAATAACTAAGGGAAATAATGGAAGATTGAATGCCTGAGTCATCATTTGTTTTTAATTCAAATGTTTTTGTGTAAAGCTTGTCAATAATGTAGATATAACAAATGCACTTTTTTTCTTCAACAAAAGAACCAATAATAACATCGCTATTTAATTTATTTTTAAAATTTTTAATATATTCAACAAAATTATTGCTAAATAAATTATCATTCAATATCATTCCTCCAATATATAAACTTTTACTATTTTTTATTTTTGTCAATAATGAGCCAATTAACCCATTGGTTCCATATTCACAACTGCAAATTTTTAGGGAATGTTTCCTTAACATTGCTCCAATTTGTTCATTATAGTTATTTTCTTTTACCATGATTCATCTTGTTTATTTTCTTAACATAAATAATGCCGCTTGTCATACTTAGAACTAAAGCAACATACAATAAAAAATTTTGAAATGTGTAATAACATATGCTTTTATTCCATCCAACATTAGGCGTGGAATTAAAGAGAAAAAACAAAACAATTATTCCTAACATTTGCGATAATGTTTTTAATTTACCTCAAATATTAGCAGGAATAATAATATTTTTTTTAGCGGCATTTATTCTATAACCGTCAATGATAATATCTCTAGATATCATTAAAATTGGAATAAAAATTATTGTTTGCCCCATCCCCTTAAATTGTGAACCCATGAGGATCAAAACAACATTAACAAGAATTTTATCAGCAAGAGGATCTCAAATTTTTCCCCATTCACTAACTCATTTATATTTTCTTGCTAAATACCCATCAAGCCAATCGGTAAATGAAGCTAAGATAAATAATAGCCCAGCAATAAATCAATACAATCGTACATATATGACAGTATCTAGAAATGTAAATGTGTAAAGTAATGGATTATTATCAACACCGTGTGGAGCATTATAAACCATAAAAAAAATAATTAATGGAATTAAAACTATGCGTAAAATTGTCAAATAGTTAGGAATCAATTCTTTTTTTAAGCATTTACTCATATAAGGATTATATTTTATATTATCTTTTAAAATTTTTATATAAAAGTAAAAAACATTTTCTAATATTATTTTCAGCTAGAATTTTATATTTTTCAACATTTGTTATTTTTGATGATTCAAGTTTATCAGCAATAAACAATATCATAGAAAGCATAGATACATTTTTTTTAGAAATGACATGGTTGCTTACAGCATCAAGTATTTCTGTATCATTAATATCTAATTTATTTTTAGCGTAATGAGCACTTGCGATTCCATGCAATGATTTAATGCTAGGATATTTTTTAAATTCTTTATTTTTTTTTGATAATGCTACAATTTTTGTTTTACTAAATTCTTTTGCTATGTCATGTATTAAACCAGCAATGTAAGCTTTATTACTTTCTAAGCCATATATTTTAGATAGTGCTTTAGCATACTCTGCAACTTTTAGCGCATGTTTATATCTAGAATTAGACAATATTTTTTTAACCTCGTACTTAATTATTTTCTTATTATGCATCATTTAAGTAACATTATATTATATAATATAAATATAATGAGTAATAAGACAAAAACCTTTGTCGTTGAAGATAATAATCCTGGCATAAAAATAAAAGGATCCACTTTAAAAATTAAAAATGCTTCTATTCAATCTTCTTTTGAACGTGGAGAGAAAACTAAAATTGCCAATATCAACCCATACAATAATTATTTCCCAAGTTTTTATGTCAAGGAATTAAAAGATGCGAAAGCTGGAATATTTTGGTGACTAATTAGTGGAATAATTTTGATTGGCCTATTAGTTGCTGCTAGTGTTTTAACTATTTCAAATGATACAAGTGCTACAACATATTGGGTTTTAATAGTTTACTCTATTCCATTATTCATTTTTTTGCCAATGTTTATTATTCATATCTCACGCTATACATCTCTTAAACAAGAATCGCAAAGTATTAATTTTAAAGACCAAAAAACCCTTTAAATCAATGTCTTAAAACTTTATAAACGATTAAAGGTTACGACATTAAATGCAAATTGATTTTGTGGTCTGACTTACACATTATGTGTCTTGGTTTTTATCGGTTTAATTATTGCTGCATGGGCAATTCAATCTCTACCAGATATAGGAAGTCTCAATATTAATAACTGGAATATATTTAAAGATTGAGCACATAATCCTTTGAAGGTCGTTTTAAGTCCAATCCCGGGTTATGAAGGTTATTTTATTTGCTTTCTAGTCCTTATCATTACTTTTGTTACAACGATTTTTATCCACACATTTTCAATAACAACAAGCTACTTAAGAATAACTAGAATTGAGAATTATTACAACTCTTTTATTATTACTCCCGATGAAGTCGACCAATACAAGAAAAAAGTTAACAGGCGAAATGCCATTATTTTTGCAGTCGTAGTTCTCGTTGTTGGTTTAATTGTTTATTTCGCATATAAAAAAGTCAAAGCCAACAAAGAAAAAGCAGCACAAGTAATAACTATTTCAAAATAATGTTGAAAGCTAATGGAATATATAACGGCAAAGTCATTAAAATTTTTAAAACTTATGCTTTAATTAAGGTGGAAAATATCACTGGTATAGTCCATATAAGTGAAATATCTGATTATTTAGTGAAAAATATAAATGATATTTTAACAATTGGCAGTGAATATAATTTTCTATTATTATCAATTAAAGAAAAAACCTACAATTTTTCATTTAAGAGGGTGAATGCTAAATTTCTTAAACGACGTGATGGAATGATCCCCACAGTTAGCGGTTATAGCAATTTATATAAAAATACAATGAATTTGATTAAGAAATAATTCTGACTATATCATTTTCTTTTAGGTTAATATTTTTGTTAAAAACAATTGTTACCTCGCTCATCGGTGCCGAAACATAATTAACTTCATTATTATCGTCTAAAATCTTTTTCAATTTTATATCAACAATTTTATTATTAATAGAACTTAAAACTTGGTAGTTATCAGACAATTGGATTTTGTTCCTCGTTAAAACAAGATATGTATCATTTTTAATTCTTTTTTTTATTGTGAAAGCAAAATTTTGATTCACCTGCTTTGGTATTTCATGATACAACATTTTATCGATACCTGGCATACCATCAAATCATGCTAAATTTGTTTCTCTATTAGCAGCATTTTTAATATCATTAATAAACATTTTTTTATTAGAACCGTCAATAACTTTCCTGTAGGCATTGACAACTGTTGCAATATAATGTTCGGTCTTCATTCTTCCTTCAATTTTCAAGGATGACACATCGGCTTTAATCAAATCATTTACTTTTGTTATCAAACACATATCTTTTGCACTCATGGTAAATTTGTTTGAATAAACTTTATTTTTTTCATCAAATAATTTCATCTCCCATCTACAACTTTGCGCACATCCGCCAATATTTGCATCCCGTAAGCAAAAATTATTTGACAATGCACATCTACCACTGCATGCAATACACACAGCACCGTGAATAAATGTTTCAATTTCAATTTTTTTGTCAACATTTTTAATCAAATCAACTAATTCACTATACGAAACCTCTCTGCTTAGTATTATTCTTTGACATTGATTTCTTTCAAAAAATAATGCTGCTTTTGAATTTGAAACCGATTGCTGAGTAGAAACATGAATTTCAGTTTTTTTATCAATCTTCCTAATTTCATTGATAATAAACGGATCAGAGACAATAAAAGCGTCAGGACTATATTGCTTTATTTGTTTTAAATAATCACTAAAGCCACCTAACATGCCGTTTTGATTCAAAACATTAACAACCAAATAAATTTTTTTATTAAGTTTATGAGCATATTCAGCAATCTGTTTAATTTCGCCCATTCCAAAATTGCTTGCTCTTGCTCGCAATGAATAGGCTTGACCTCCCAAATAAATGGCATCAGCACCAAAATCTAATGCTATTTTACCACGATACAAATCGCCAGCTGGTGCTAATAATTCAATCTTACTCATAGAATGATTATAAAACTAAGCAAAATATATATAAACCAATAATCCTAGCATTAATAAAATAATAATTCCATTAGTAAAAAGATTGTTTTTAATAATTTTATTTTCAATAATTAATGATAAATTTTGATTATAAAAAAATAAATAAAAAAACAATGAAGAAAAAACAAAACAGATTATTAAGCTTGTAGAAACATCAGAAAGAAAATGATAACCACCAGCCATTCTGCCAAATGCGACTGTTAAAATCAATAAAATTGGTAAAAATATACAAAGTGCAATACATTTTTTATTAAATAAGTTTTTGAATATGAATGGCAAAAAAACAAAACATAGTATTGCACATGCGCTTACTACATGCCCACTAGGAAAAGAT
>JAITPC010000019.1 GCA_031289655.1 Mycoplasmataceae bacterium | reverse complement strand
TTTGTACCTGAGATTTAACTCCATCTATACTTATTCAAATTGATGAAACACATGCATTAGTTGGTGTCCCACTAAAATTAAGTCAATTTCCATTTGCATTATCAAAACTAGCAACGGCTGAAACACCATTCCATGTTTTAAGTAAGGTATTGCTATTATATCCCATGGAAACATCATATGTTCCATCAATAAAATTATTTTCATAGCATTGAACAAAACTAGTATGTACAAATTCCACTCCTTGTGTTCATCAAATTCTTGGATTTTGAAGTCCATTCCATTCTCTTTTATTTGTCGATTTATTGCAGCCAATTACAGTAAGAGGCAATAGACATATTGTTAGTGGAACAAATAAAGAAAGTACAAATATCTTATTTCATTTTACCATAATATATTTATAATTATAGTAGTTAAAATGGAAATTTTATCAAAAGGTAGGGCAAAACGCATAAAACGAAAAATATTTAAAGGTTCATGATGAAGGAAATATTGAATCACCATATCTTACCTCTTATTTTGTATATATTTAGCCTATATTAGTTTATCATTGGTGATTACTTTAGCATACATTGATGTAAACAACTTGCCAAATAAGATTGTTAAATGATTTTTTATCGGTGAAGATAAATTTGGAAAGTTTAATAATACCTTAATTTTATTAATTGCAACAGGTGTTATTTTTGTTGTGTTATTTATTTCATTTATCTTATTTATGATTGCCAGATCTCCGAAAAAAGTTACGGCAGATGTAATTCATTTAGCTTCTTTGAATAAACAATATGAAACTGACGATGAATTGGAACTTGCTCTTGCTGAAAAAGTAGGGATGAATAAAAGAAAAGAAAAAAAATTAATCACGGAAATGATCGAATCTCAAGAAAAGATAAATAAAAAGCGTGCTAAACAGTTATCACGAGAAAAAAAGAAGTTAGAAGGACTAATCAGAAAGCAAAAAAATAAAATTGTTAAAAAAAATAAGAAAAAGAAATAATTGATTTATTTTTTTTTATCAAGTGCTATTTTCTTTTTTTTGTTATCGTGTTCTATTGTTTCAAGTGATTCCAATTCTGCAGATTCATTATTGCTCATAGATTGTTTAATGTTGTGTGCATAAGAGATAGAAGCAGAATCATTTTTGTATTGAGCCTCTAAATCATTTAGTTCTTCGCTCCTCATCTCATTCAACTTTAAAATAGTATTTTCTAAATTAAATTTTAATTTATTTTTTGCCAAATTTAGGTTTTTTTGAATTGTAATATCATTATTGGCAATGTCATGTTTTAATTCATTAATGACCTGAAAACGTTGATTATTTAATTCTAAATGTTGAACAGCATTCTTTGCGTTCTCTTCGATAAGAGAAATATTTTTTTTCTTTTCCTCATTAGCGATCCTTATTTTAATTTCAGATAATGTAACATTTTGTTTTTTCATAATTAGTTAAATTTTTTGTTAATTTCCAATATATCATTATTATATTCAATTTCTTCCTTTTCTTGTTCTTCCATAAAAGACAATATTTTTTGTTGAATATCAATATCGATATCAGCATCTTCATTTATTTCTCTATTTTCATAATGTTTTTCAACACCAGCCAATCTAACAGCATATTGTCTTTGTGCTTCTTCAATTAAAACATCATAATATTTGTTAACACCAATAATTTTTTCCTCATGTTTAGTTTTAAGAGACAAAATTTTATTGTTCATTTCTAAATCTATATCATTGATTTTTTTCTTATTATTTTGAGCAATAATTTCATTTTTTTCAATAAAGTCTTTTTCTTCATTATTAAGATTATCACTCTTTAAAAAAATTAATTTAGATAATTTGTTCTTATTTTGTGAAATAGTAGGGCTACCTTCTACCAATGATTTTTGATTGTTATTAGTGGCAACATTTTTTTTAGAATTAATATTATCAATACTTGATTTTTTCCCATTGATTAATCGTTCTTTAATAAAATTAGTATTCTTTTCCTTGTTCAATACTTCTTGTTTTTTTAATTCGATATTATTAAATTTATTCTTTAACCTCTTAAGTCTTCATTTTAAAATACTAATTGTTTTCTTTGCCATGATTTAGTTATACTTATTATTGATTTTAACAACTTCTGTATCGTAATTAACACGAACATTTTTTAATTGTGTTGATTTGTTGGATTCAATTTTAGCCTTTTCACTTGAAGCAGTGGATTCAGTTTCAACAACTTTATTAGTATATTCTTTTTCAAGCATTGCTAAAGAGCTTGCTAGATTAGCTTTTAATACCTCAATTTTGTTATTGATGTCATTAGTTATATCAGAGATAGCAACAACATAATTATCTTTCATTTGTGCAAGCAAGTCTTCTTTTTGTTTTTCATTCATATCTAAAGATTTTTTGCATAATGCTTCAGCGTTTTCTACAGAAGAAATATATTTTTTTTTCGCATCATTAAGTTCAGTAGCTTTCTTATTTAATAATTCACTTTCAAAATTTTTCAAATCACTTATTTTCATAGTATTAATAAATTCATCTTTATCACTCATATATATATATATTATATCAAGATATTATGCAACATATATACTTTCGCCCTGTTGATATCTACCATTTGGGGCATCTAGACCATGCCCTGTCCAGTCAATATGATAAAATATGCTGCAATATCAAATACCACTTTCATATGAAGGTGATCCTCCACCAGAAATTCAAGGATATTTCCCATCTTGACAATGTTCGCTAACCTCTTGAGCGGTATATATTGAAGGCAATACAAGTGGATAAGTGCCAGGTCTGACTCTACCGTAAAGACCATTATTAAAGAACGATAGATTTTTTGTCGGGTCATGTTGAACGTTAATAAAACCCGTTGGAAATTTAAAAACTGTTGATATACTTGCCGTTGTTGCAAAGGAACTGGATGATGTAACTGCGGCAAATTCACTAAATGGAGAACCTGTTAGGATAGTAGTATCATATGCTTGTGGAATAAAATTTTTTAAAAGTGGTGGGTACACAAAGTCAAAAACGGTCATATTTGTACATTCGGCAAAAGTATGTCAAAATGAATGCAATGACGCTGTTGTAAGATTAGGAAAGAAAAACTTTGGAATATGTGTGGTACCAGTGTTACAAAATGTTTGATAAAGTACTCAAAAACAATTTCCTAATGATGTTATTTCGCAATTAAAAAGATTGTCATTTAGAGTGGTTAAATTCAATTTTTTGTCTCCAAAAAAAGTTAAATCAAAAATAGCATTGATACCCTCTTCTTTACTTCTTGGCACATATTCTTTTAATTTTTGAAAAGTAAAAGATGATGGTAATGATGTTAATGAGGCACAATTTCTGAAAGTTGAATCAAAAAATCCATCATATACACTAGCACTTATATTGGTAGGAAAAGTAAACCCATCTGGTAAACTTATTAAGTTAGAATTTTCAAAAGTGTGTGACATGTAATTAACATAATACATACCTGTTGTGCTTTTCGGCAAACTAAAACCATTTGGTAGTTGGGTGATGGCACTTTTATAAAATGTTTTATTCATAAAATTAGTATCAAAATTGTATGTAACAGATTGGTTAAAAATAAATCCTGAAGGTAATGACGATATTTTGGAATTAGAAAAGGTTTCACTTAAGAAATAGTGTCCTAAATTTATTAAGTTTTGCGGCAAAATAAAGTTTGGCGGCAAAACAGTAGCTGGACATCCTTCAAACATCTTAAACAAAAAATAATCCCCACAAGATGTCACGTTGCTCAAACCACTAAAATCTAAATATTGTACTTTTTCTTTATAACCAAAATAAAAGAATCGTTCTAAAAAATGAGCAGGAAGACTTTCTATAGAATTGAATGCAGAGCCAAAAGTAATACCTATAATTTGAGATGCCTGAATATTGCCATTGGTCAATCCATATGAGTAATTACCTGGCACAGTAATGTTATCGAAAGCATGAGAAAGAATAGCTAAATCTTGTGGTACAATAGTTTGCTTAGCACCATTTTCTGTATAAATGAGACTTGGGACTATCAAAGGGTTTATAATAATTTCCACGGTTTTTTTACTAGTATCATATCATTTAGCACTAGAAGAAATGATGATATTGTATCTTCCTTCGGATAAGTGAAAAAATAATAGGCCATTTTGGCTTAAATTGATTGTTCCTCCTTGGAGATCAGATAAAATTTGTAATTCTCAATCAATTTTTCTCCCTTCCATTTCTTCTGGCACAGTATATTGCATAGAACTCGAAACTTCACCCGTTCCATCAACAGTTTGATAAAGTGTATCATCTCCTATAATGTCAAATTTTTCATTTAATAATTTACTGCAAGAACCAATAATGCTTGAACATCCATTTAGAGTGATTGGCAAAACCGCAATAAATGTTGATCCAACCCCAAATTGTCATATTTTCCTTTTCATACTATACTATTAAATATTATACAATAAGCAAATTATTGATAAATGCTTTTATTTCTGCTAAATTTGTTTTCTTAAGATTGGCAACTAACACCATTATTGCTACTTCAATGGCGAAATTTATTAAGGAAACAGCCGCGGATGCATAGCTAACAGATCTGAAGACTTTCAAATAAGTACGACATAGTTGGTTAGCATACTGAAAACCTCTGTAATTACATGTTTGTCATTTCATTCGGAATTCTGGAAATAATTTTGCAATTCAACCGGCCATTGTTCCACCTAAAACCGCACCAGCATGGTTCACCACCGCTAGTTGAAATGCCATGAACATTTTCGCTAATTTAAGCATATTGCTACTAAATGTATACATTTTAAGCAAGAACAGAGCGCATTTCCATGCGACAGGAACTACATCAGACCAAAAATCGGTATCTATTTTATTAGATAAATTGATTGATGCAGTATTTCCATCCTCGGCTCCTAAAGCTTCTGCTGTTGCATCAGGAAATAGAAATATTAGCATTGAGACTATTCCTGTTTTAAATGCTCAAATTTCAAACATGAATATTGCAATAACGAAAGAAGGATCTTTTATTATACCGGTGCTATAAAAATATGCACAATAATGATCACTTGCTTCATCAGTAATAATATAAGTCCATCCATACTCACCATAATCTACAGAACTTAAAGCAACCGAAGTATCCATA
The DNA here is from genome assembly GCA_031289655.1 of Mycoplasmataceae bacterium. Taxonomy (GTDB): domain Bacteria; phylum Bacillota_I; class Bacilli_A; order Mycoplasmatales; family Mycoplasmoidaceae; genus Malacoplasma_A. Next base: position 12,190 of record JAITPC010000019.1, on the reverse strand, counting down.
TTAATACATCCCACTCGGCTTTGAGCAGGATCATCAACATAAGCATCACCTAATAATTTTCCCTTGTCATCTGTTTTAATAATTTCAGGTATTGATTCATTTCAGCCGTCAGCGCAAGATTTAACTAATTTTGAAAAATCTAAAAGATTTTTAAATGAATCCTTATCAGGTATGTTATCATACTTAAAAACTATGTTATACATGTCATCAAAAAAATTAGAAATTTCTTTAAACGGTATTAAAATTGTGTATTGCAAAAATGATCTTAGCGTTTTGATTGCGGCATTAACAACAGTCGTTGGAGAATTTGATGAAAGATTTTTATATGCCTTGAAATCAGATATAACAGTAGAAAGTGTTACATAAGGATTTTTTTCAAGTTGTGCTATACTTGAACGAAAATTCTTTATTGCTGTCAGGATTCCATCGTCAGCATGGAATAGTTTATATTTTTTTCCTATTGAAATTTGTTCCAGAGTTGTCAACACAATTCCAGCAATATCAGCTGCAACCATGATAGTTTGTATAATGATTCAAGGAATATTAAGGGTTCAAACGTACATGCACAAAATTAATGTATCCAATGCAAGTTGAACTACGCTTAATACTAAAGATGTAATTAAAAGATTATTTATCTCATAATATGCTTCTTCATTTTTTTTTAATAATTGATCAATATCCTTAATAAAAGAAAATTGATTAGTTTCTGCGTTATTTCCATACAAAAACGCATCAATTGCTGCTAAAAAATTAAGTATAACTGGAAAAGAAGCGAGTAGATCAGCGGAAATTAATGTTACCAAACTTGCTTCTGATCAATGTAAAGGAATGTTATGTGTTAACTCGGGAATTCTTCCAGAAACAATCACATCATTTTCTGTATTTAATAACAAAGGAAAAGCAATAGCAGTAATAATTGCGGTGCTAAAACTACTACCACCATTCATATCAATATTTATGGTATATGCGAGTTTATAATTAACTCTTCAATTTTCAGTACTCATTTTTTCATTGAGGATCGCCATATCAGGAGATTTATTGCTAGCATGACCATAATATAGTTTCTCTCAAATGTTCATATAACTAGTGTTGTTGTCATTAAGATGAAAACCTAATTCATCTGCTTCTTCATCAGATAACATATAAACAGGATTTGTTTCTACTAATGGTTCTGTATCAGGAGCTAACCCACCTACTATAGTTCCTTTTCCCTCGAATGATTCAGCATCTAAGAATTTGTATGATGGTGATTCGGGGGTAACGGTATTATACATGATGTCATCGTTAAAACTAATTGAGGTGCCAAAAGCATTTTCTATTGGACTAAGACAATTACCATATTGATAAAGATCATTGAATTGCAAATGCTTTTTAATTTGTGGAACTGTTTCCCAATTGAAAACAGCCGTTTTTTGTTCATATTCAACAAAGGTTCTATCTTCCCCACCTACATTTTTTGTTAGACTAAACTCTAAAATTAAATTCATTTCAGTTAAGCTAGTTTCAAAATTATTAGATGATTCAAACTTTTCAACATTAGCATCAAATATATTCTCCGCATCTACACAACTTTGTGAAGCGAGATTTGATGATTTGTGCTCAAGTAATAATCTCCAACTAAATTCGCTACTAGGATCTATTTCACTCTCAATAATTTGACTATTTATGCCAGTCCCAATAAAAGTTGGTAAATTGTCATTGGCTAAAATACCTTGATAATAATGGTGGACATCAATGTCATAGTTAAACAAATTTGAAAAAGTAGTTTTAAAGGTGTTAAATTTACTGGCGAAACCACTACTAGTAAATTGTGATTCTGATATATTGCTATTATCATCATTAAAAAAAACAATAGGTTCATTATTTGCAACTGAATGATTTGTAAAATAACTAGTATTATAAGTTTTATATTTCTCATCTTGTATATTGTTAAATATGTTTGTGATATCAATGACATTTCTAGTATCATTAGTTTCTACAGTTACTTCTTCATATTTATTAGATTGTCACAATATTTTGGTGTCATCGTCATGAAGATAATTATAGTTGGAGTCATAATATGGAGCAAGTAATATTTTGGCATTTTCCATTAGTTCAATATTGTCAACATTAATGAAATTAGAATGAACAATGTCGCTAAATATCAAAGGATCATAATCAACATCTTCGCTAGCAATGAATTCGTCTAGATGGGAAATAAAATTATAAGCAGAAACATTTTTTCTTTTAGCCTGTTCGATTGCATATTGAAGCTTTTTATCAATTCCACCAACATTACGGTATTTTTTTAGCAAATCAGGCATATGGGCATCAACATATCCTCATGAGAGAAGTTTTATACCATAATCATTAGCCAATGCTGTTAAATCTGCATCCTCATTTTTTCAATCATAAGTTTTTTCATTGTAGGTACTTCTATTGACTATATCAAAAAAATGTTCCTGTAATGGAGCAACTACCTCGCCAGTTCTAGGAATGTTTACATTCTCGTTAGCATAAGTTGTATATTCATTGCAAAATTGAACCATTGAAGAATAATAATCGGCTTGTGAAACAAAAGAACTTATTGATTCTTTTTTTGAACAAGATGTAACCATTAAGGATATAGCACCAAACGTCACAACACCCGCAGCACCATACAATAGTGTTTGTTTTATTGGCACTAGCATAGACAACTTTTGTAACTTCCTCATATTAAAATTATAGAATGCATGAAGATCTGTTTGTGTTGTTTTATATATATATATATATATACCAAAAATTCATTACAACTAAATAATAATCCTGAATGAAATTTAATGTATAATTAAAGTATGAGTTTCATTTCTTCTAAAGAAAGATATAAGGAATCAAAAAGAATTTTTAGCGGTAACGGTTTTAAAAAAATTTGATTATTAGTTACACTTATTTTAACTATTGTTTACGTTGCTTACATTGGACTTTCATTAGCAGTAACACTCCATTACGCTAATGTAGCCGATATACCTAAATGAATTGAATGATTTTATTTGAGTGCCGGTAATAATTCATTAGTTAGTCTCATTGTTACATGCGTGGTTGCCTTCATGATAATAATTTCATTAATACTAGTATTTACTTTTAGATCATCAAAAAAAGTTGCTAATGATATCAGTTCATTGATGTCATCCGCTATCCCAGGAAAGAAAAAGAATAATGTAACTCATGCAGATGAATATAAAAATAGAGTGATAGTAACTAAGAAAAAGAAATAATTATTTAATAGATTTTAACAATCTTTCTATTTCTTGTTTTGTTTGTATAGGACTTGGCGCACCAATGCTTTTTCTATCATTAACAATTCTTGATAAATCAATGGCTTCATAGATATCATTTTTAAATAAATTAGAAAAAGATTGGTATTCCTTTAATGCTAATGAATCCAAGATTTTATTGTTAGATATACAATATCTAACTAATTTTCCACTAATTTCATGGGCCTCTCTAAAAGGTAAATTTTTCCTGACTAAATAATCTGCAACATCGGTTGCATTCATGAAGCCCTTTCCCGAAGCACTTAACATTTTATCATTATTAAATTTAATTGATGGGAGCATTTTTGTAAAAACTTCAATACAAGCATTACAAGTATCAATTGCATCAAACATTCCTTCTTTATCTTCCTGCATATCCTTATTGTAGGCCAAAGGTAGTCCCTTCATTGTTGTTAGTAATGATAATAAGGTTCCATAGACTCTTCCGGTTTTTCCCCTAATTAATTCAGAAATGTCAGGATTTCTCTTTTGCGGCATAATGGAACTTCCTGTGCTAAATTCATCGGCCAATGTTATATACTGATAGTCATTGCTTGCTCAAATAATCAATTCTTCATTGATCCTACTCATGTGCATCATAAATATAGAAAGATTGGATAATAGTTCTAAAATATAATCTCGATCACTGACAGCATCCATTGAATTAGAAATAATGTTTTTGAAATTCAATTCTTTAGCTACAAATTTTTGATCAATGTTATATGTTGTTCCGCATAATGCGCCAGCGCCTAAAGGCATGTAGTCAGCATGTTTTAAGTTTTCTTCCAATCTTTCGATATCTCTTTTAAACATTTCCCCGTATGCCAATAAATAATGAGCTAAAGTAGTTGGTTGAGCTTTTTGCAGATGGGTAAAACCGGGCATAATTGTATTCAAGTTATGACTAGCAATATTAATAATGACAATAACTAATTTTTTTAATTTATTAATAAAATTAATAATAACGTCTTTTATATATAAATGCATGTCAAGTGCTACTTGATCGTTTCGACTTCTTGCAGTATGCAATCTCTTGCCAACGTTACCGATTTTATCTGTAAGGATTTGTTCAACAAACATATGGATGTCTTCGGCATTAACAATATCAATCTTATTATCCTTAATATCTTTTTTTATTCGCATTAATGTTTTAATGATTAATACACTATCCTTGATTGAAATGATTTTTTGTTTTGCAAGCATTTTACAATGCGCAATCGATCCGTCTATATCATATTCATATAGTCTTTTATCGAATCGCAATGAACTATTGAAGTCATCGGCCTGTGGATTCAATTGTGCCCTAAAAACACCACTTCACATCTTTTTTTTACTCATATATAAATTATAGTGAAGAATAATTATTCATCACCGTATACTTTTTGCTTATTTGAACCTACATGGAATAAAGAGAATTCAGTAGCAGTTAAACAAATTGTACTTGCAGCAAATGAAAGCATAAATAATAATAATAGATTTTTAGTTGGATCATCTCCTCATGTTGTGAAAGAAAAAAAGCAACTAACTCCAAAAGAAAAAGCTAAGTCAAACAATATGACTATAGTAGAAATAGTGACAGCATTAGAATTAGAAACTTCACTTTCGAAACCTCTTTTATTCATTAATAAGAAAATAGCTCCAGCGAATAATAAAACAGTGATAATAGCGCTACCAATATCAATAGCATCACCATAACTACTAGTACCCAATCATTCTCATCGAGCAAAAGCAAGTATCATAGAGATAATAGTAGATGTAATACCTGTAGACACAGCTGCTATATGTTTTCTAATTAATACTTTCTTAATTTCTGGATGTAAACCGATTGCGTCAGACTTAATTACTGCCATTCTTATATTATTATATGTCGTTTTTTTTTTTTTTTTTGGTGTGAATAGAAAAGATTTTAATATTATGTATATAAAACTATATTTTTCTTAAATCTTCAATGATTTTATTTTTATCTAAAGAAATGATTTTATTTTTTAAATAATTCATTTCATTAGCATCAGTTATAAAATTAAACTCAAGTTTGTAACTAAAGAGCATTTGATTAGAACTTTTGTTTTTAAAATCTTTATAAGTATATTTTTTTTCATTGAACAATGGATGACCATAAAAAAACATATGAGCCCTAATTTGATGTTTTTTACCTGTTAATAAATTGATTTCAATAATGGCATCGCCATTTTTGTCAATTTCAATGTTTTTATATTCAGTAATAATTTGAATGAATTCATTATTTTCTTTTCTATGGCTGATAATTACGCCATCTTCCTTAATGCTAAGATAATCTTTTAATACGTTCTCTTTTTTTTCAAAATGTCCATGAATTTTGCATAAATAAAATTTATTTATTTCATGATCGGCAATTTTCTTATTTAATGTTGTGTGGGCAATTTTATTTTTTCCAATTAAAATTAAACCACTGGTATTTCGATCCAAACGATTACACAATTGTGGACTAAACCCGCCATTAAATCCTAAATATTTATTCACACGTTGAATAATTGAGTCCTGATAATTATTTGCATCTTGATGACTACTTAGACCACATGGTTTATTAATGACCAATATATTATTATCCTCGTAGATAATATCTAAGTCAACATGTTCTTTTATATTTGGTTTTACTCCACGGATAAATTTATCTTCTAAATTAATTGTTAACACATCATTGGTTCTTATCTTATCATTTAGTTTTATTTTTTTATTATTTAGTAAAATTGTGCCCTTGTAAATATTTTTTTGTATATATTGAAAGCTCATACCTTTTAAAATGTCCAGCAAGAATTTGTCAATTCTCTTTTTATCATCTTGATCTGTGATTGTAATATTTTTCATAAAAATTATGAATAACTTCCAGGGACACCCCAGTCAATTTTAAGTTCGGGAAATCTTCTATGAATGATATTAAGCATTCTTTTAACAGTATCAATTCTCTTAATCATGGAATTATTGATAATTTTTGTACCTTCATTTATTTTTAATGGCGCTAATTTTCGATTAATATCAAGGTCATCCCTTCTTTGAATTTGTTTGTAAATTGTATCTAATGAAACATTATGTATCCCATAACGTTTTTTATACTGTCTCAGCCTACGGTTAGCTCTCGCAAAAATTGTTGATTTTAAGAAAAAATCAATGTCTGGCTTAGGACAAACTTCAACTAATCCTCTCCCCTCAATTACAATGGATTTATTCTTAATAAAAGGCGAAATGATATTATTGTTAATTCATTCTCTATACCATGATTTTTGAGCTAATTGAGCAGTTTTTAGTGCTAATTCTTCATAACCAATGTCATTAGCAATATCCTTGCCATTGTAAAAAACACTTTTGCCAATGTATTCAAAGTTATACTCATCCATTATTTTAATGGATTTTTCTTTTGTATAGTTTTGAATACCATTTTTTTGTAAGGCTCACGCAAATGAACGATATACATTACCCGTCGATAAAAATGCAAAACCCAAGGCTTTAGATACCTCTAGAGCAGCAGAACTCTTTCCGCTGCTTCCAGGTCCATTAACAGTGATAATATAATTCTTTCTCATAATCAAATTATATATCTTGTTTGTGAAAATATCATCATTTTTTTGATATTTTTCCAAATTATTTTGTGAGCGGATAATTAGTTTTTTTCAGAAAAAAAAGCGCCAAATGAAAATTTTTGCACATACTATTATGTAGGGGGTAAATGCTACAACGGGAAGAAAAAGAATGAGTTAAAGAAGTGTTTGATGAATACATTTTTATAAATCTAGGATTAAAAACAAAGAGTATTGAAATCAAAAATAAGATTGATGCAATATTAAAGGTTATGAATAATAAAAATTCCGAATTTTTGAAGAATGTATTCATCGAAAAGCATGATAAGTATTGATTAAGTGGTTATTGCAAATCTTATTACTATAAAAAATTAAATAACTCAATCAAAGAATTTAAAACATATGCAAAACGAATATTTTATTAATCAAATCACTGACCATAGTATAAGTTCAAATAAAAATATTTATTTGGACAGCTTCGATGGAGACATTAAAATCAATAATACAAAATGGGATTTTAATTTAAATTTTTATTTCATCCACAATTCATTTTTACCCACCAATATTTTTGAATTAACTTTGGAATTACCATTTGCCAAGGCAGAAAACATTGAAATTAATCAAATTACAACTCAATATATTCCCCATTGAGTTGATCAAAAAGATTTATGCAAAATTTATAATGCTAATTTTTCTATATTTACCAATTCAAATATTTTTAATTTAGGCGATATTGAATTGCTTAATATCGAATTAAAAACATTATTTAATTTTAATCCTAATGTAGATCTTAGCATTCTAAATGCTTCACAAGATTCATTAAATTTATTTAATAATGAACTTAGATTAATTGATGAGATGTCAAGTTTTGATTATTCTAATTGTATTGATATTGGGAGCAATAGTGGAATTTTTTATAATTGTAAGGAAATCTATGTAAATTCTAAAAGCGGATGGTATCATCTAGATGACGAAATTTATATAGAAAATTTAAAAAATAGTAGTAAAATATTAACAGATATAGCTGAAATTTATACAAGTAACCCAATTTTTATCAAGAAGATAAAATACGATTTTATATACTATATTTCGGAAGTAAAAAATGAATATTATTACGAGCAAAGTATTAATAATTCATTGTCTCATCATTTAATTAGTTTTGATAAAAATTTATTATTTAATACTACATCATTCCAATTTCAAGAAAGTAATAATGGAATAAATGGGTTATTTATTCCATTAGATGCTTATGGGATTTTGAATATTGAAATTCAGTATATGGATAGCAATAATAATTACAAAGTAATTAAATTGAATAAAAATGCTAGTTTTATAAAAGAGGATGGTCTGTTAAATAAAATTTCAAAAAAGGAAATTAGTATTACAGACACAAGTGATTATGAAACGAAGGAGTATTATGACTAGGAAAAAAATTTTATGAATATGTGTAGGTAGTAGTATATTTACAACTATTAGTGGGGCAGTAGTTGCATATTCAATTTCATTAAAAAACAAGATTGATGTTAAAGAAACAAATGACGACGATAATAAGCAAAATAATTTTGAAAGATATAGAATAAGTAATCTAATTAAGGGTGAACATTTGCAAGCATTTATTTTAAATTATGTTAATAATAACACATATTATAGCAGAATTGATACTAACGATTTCGCTTTTAATATAAAGAATATCGTAAGGGATATATTGCGAGAAGAAAAAAGATTTAAAGACAAAAGTGATATTTATAAAATTTATATTAATTACAAATTTGTCAATGAAATAAAAGTAAATGTTGAAACTATTTGAAGTTTAAGTATGAACAATTGGAAATATGACAAAACTAGTGTGTTTTATTATGATCAGTTCCAAATATTTTTATATTAAAGAAAGATTTTGTTATAATACATATGAAAAAATATATGGTAAAAATAATTAAATATAATAATAAAGATAACTTAATTGTTGAAGTTAAAAAAATAAATACCTATAAAAAAGTTAATATGAGTGAAAAATCTCAAAATAGCAATATGCCTTTGTGATTTAAAACTTGAACAGAAACTGAATTCAAACCATTTAAAAAACTTGTTTATGACGTTATAAAATTTAATGAATTAAAAACTAAATAATAGATTAAACCTATTTCAAATCAACAATTAGTAATTTATCTCCCAATACTTTAGCGACTATTCTACCATTTTTCATATAGTAAGCACCACCATTAGATTTATCGGCTTTATTAACGCTATTTATAATCAAAACATTTTTAGCATGTGTTTTGGCTAAATATTTATACTGTGGCATCCCTTTTTTTGATTCAATATAATTATCGGTATATAAAGGTCATAACAATAAATTTGATCGCTTAAATTTTGCAGGATAATCAAATAAATCTCCGCATAATGCTACACGGAATTTCATTTTTCCAATTTTAAATTCAGGCACAACATCGCCTTCTTGATAATATTGTAAAGTCTTATAATTTATTTTTCATCGTGATTTCCATCCAACACTTATTCGTCGATAATTTCCAATAACCTTTCCATTATTGTTAATCATTAAATATGATGAATAAAGTATCTTATTGCATTTTTCTATATAGCCAAACATGATTCCAATGTTTAATTTTTTGCTCGCTATGGTAATCGTTTGAATTACTTTTGATTTGGCATATTCAATTCCAATTTTTTCATCATGTTTATATTTTCAATTTAAACATTCAATTCCTTGTAAAAAGCTTTCTCCGAGCAAAATAAAATCACATTTTAATTTGCTTGCTTCTTTCATGGAAGACAATATTACACGTAGATTACTTTTAATATCGTTATCAATAAATTCTTTTGATGCTAATGCAAATTTCATATCTATTTTGGTGACCTGTATGGGATTCAAACCCATGAATGTTGCCTTGAGAGGGCAATGTGTTGATCATTTCACCAACAGGCCATTTAAAAGATTATATATTCAGACAGCATAACATATCCTCCTATATGTCAAGTTTAAAATTAGCTATTTTATGTTATTGCGTCTAAGGGTATTTTCGATGTTATCGAGACGAGCATTAATTTTAACATTGAATTCTCTTTGTTCTTTCACAAATTCTAGCATTGTTCGTTGAAACTCAAGCATATTTTGCTGAAATGTGGACTTTTTACCAGCAATATTGATGGTTTTATTCAAATATTTATTCATTTTCTTTTTAATTATAATCTCTAGTTCAATTTCGTCGCCTATTAATTGTTTATTATTTTCGCATTGTTAATTCTATATTTCCTCGTCATATCCTACATAATAGTATGTGTAAAAAAGTATCAAATGACTAACTTTTTTTCAGATTTTTATCAAAATTATCAAAAATACCATGGTGAATTTAAAAATGATTTTTTTAAAAAATAAATAACCTTTATGATTATTTGCCAAAGTTTTATCATAAAATAGTAAAATTCCTTTCAAATTCATATTTTATTTTATAATGTAATTAAATGATAAAAGCCATTTTATTTGATTTTGGAGGAACATTGGTTTATACTGATGAAATAGACAAAAATGATGGATATAAGGTTGGAAAAGCGTTATATGGTTATTTTAAAAAGCATGGAATTGATTTAAAATTAAATCCTCAACAAACATACGATGCTTTTGTGGAGGGATGTAAAAAAATGAAAAAGGAATCAAAAGAAAATAATAATTTTGATTTACAACCATACGATTTATTTACTAAATGAGTTTTTGTTAGCCAACTCAAGAATGTTGATCAATTACTTGTTAGGTGTATTGCCAATAATGCTATTAATACGATTAAATTTAATGGTCCATCGATTTTAAGACCTGGTTGTAAAGAAGCAATAAAAAAATTACATTCCATGGGTTTAAAATTAGGAATTATTTCAAATACAAGTAGTATGAATTTCGTTTCAATAAGATTGCTTCAGGAGGATTTATTGAAATATTTTGACACGAATTGTATTTTTCTTTCTTCTTCTAGCGGAATGAAAAAACCAAATCCAATTATTTTTCAGGTAGCCTGTCGTGACATTGGGGTTAAGTTCAATGAAATTGCTTATGTTGGTGATACACTAGACAAAGATGTTAATGCTTCTAGAAAAGCTGGTTTTAAATTATCTATCAGAATCGCTATTGATAGAGCAGATATTATTAGCCAAGGAAAAGAGGCTGACTATGTTATTAAAAAATTAACTGAAATACCTAATATAATAACTAAGGTTAATAAAAAATAACTTATAATATTAATTATGGCTAATACATATGTAGGAAAAGTTAATGCCCAAGGTAAAGTATTTGTTAAAAAACAAGCCAGTGTGTTATCCAAATCATTGTTAGTAGCAGGTATTGCTTTTATTTTAATTTTTGCATTTAGTTTCGGTTTATTTAGCTTTTTAGAAAAAAAATACGGAGCAAACGTCAATTCAAACGTAATTACAATTTTGTATGTTATATCAATTGTATGCTTAATTGCCACTCTCATTATGTGTTTTGTTGTTTCCACTAAAATTAACAAGTGTAAATTATCGACAATTATTACGATGATAGCACTATATGGTATTGCTAATGGAATTTGCTTCGGTTTATTATTCTATGCTATTCAGCATACAAATAATGTTCATGTAAATATGTCCGATATCTTATATTGTTTTTTAATTACCGGTTGTGTTTTTGCCGTTTCTGGAATCGTTGGAACTTTATTAAGCGTTAAATTCACATTAACTTTAGGTAAATTCTTACTTATTGCAACTTTAACTTTCTTTTTGGTATATATCATACTTATGATTGTAATGATATTTAGTGGACTTAGGGACTCAACATATTATTTAATATGAGGATTTTGAGGTTTATTAATGATCGGCTATATTATGTTTGATTTTAGTGTTATTAAAAAATCTCAAGCATTTATGGATGTGGTTGATAGTAATACACAAAGGAAATTTGTTTTTATGTTTGGGTTTATGTTGTTAGTTGATTTAATTCAATTATTATGGGTGGTTATTAGAATTTTTATTTTGTCTAGAAGTTAATTTTTTATTTAAAAATCTCACTACAAAATCCCCCCCCCAGTGTATATAATTAATAATATATGACTAACAAAATCAAGATTATTAGTACTCTGTCAAAATTATCATTTGTTTCTCTCTCTCTCTCTCTCTCTGCTTAGTTTAAACTTCTCTCCCACAACTGGTGTTGATGCAATCACAAAACCTAGTTTAGGCGATCTATTTGCAGGACAAACTGACTTAGGTAATTTTACTTCTACTCCGACAAAAGCATCTCTTTTGTATAGATGTAAAAGTATTAACAATAGTTTCCACAATGAAAATGATAGTTGTTACACGATTACAAATTTAAAATCTAAT
>JAITPC010000042.1 GCA_031289655.1 Mycoplasmataceae bacterium | reverse complement strand
GAAATTATCCTAGTGCAATGAAAGTTATTGAAGGAACAAATATTTTTAATTTTTACATTAATAAAAATTTATTCATTAATTCTTTAGATAAGGCATTAATTTTTTCAAACGATGAAACTTCAACAGTAACTTTAACCCTTAATGCTAATGAAATGACAGTTTTTAGTCAAGATATTGATAAAGGCGCATTAAATGAAAAACTTGTGATAAAAGGCAATATAAAAGAAGAAATAAAAGTTGTTTTAAATGTAAATAAATTATTAATTTTATTAAAAAATATTGCTAATGAGGAAGTGTTGTTTGAATTGTCATCTAATATCACACCAATACTATTGAAAAATCCCAAAAATAGTGATTATGTTTCTTTAATTCTCCCAGCTAGAAGATAAATTATTACGTTTTAATATTGCCTCATGTGCATCCAATCGTTTTCCAATTTTGTCAAACCTAGCAAGAATTTCTTTATTGTCCCCAACTTTTATGGGATTATAGTCTGATTTTGTTAATTTATATTGTTTCCCCATTAATATTATTTATAATCAAACTTAATATTTATTTAATATACTTTTTATTTAATCACCAATATAATGAAATAATTGCTGAGATTAAAATCATGCTTAGAACTGGGTCCAATAGGTTGATTGGGCTACCTTTGATGCCACCATTGCCAATATTATCCTTAATGTCATTAAAATTTCAAAAAGCAGTTGTATCACCATAAATACTAGTATGTGCTAAAAAAAATAACAATATTAAGTAAATCATGTAAATTAAAGGAAAAATTAGACCAAACGATAGAGTTCTTTTGCAAGACTTTTTAATAACTATTTGATCAGATTTGCTCTTCAAAGATAAAATAAAAAAAGCTATCATAAGTAAAGGCCCAATAGTATGGACACACATATTGCTAATTCATCATCAAACTCTTCCTAAGGGAAAATAATCTCAACTACTCGGATCATTAACAACTGTTGGAAACAATAAAGCGTTGTACAATATAAAAACTAGTGTAGCATAGGCACACGCACAAATTTGGAATGTATTACTTTTCATGAATTTAAAATGTTTATAAAAATTAGCGAACCATAAAAATAAAAAAACAGTACAAATTAATCCAGATAAAATTGCTAAATAACTAAAAAAACCAAATCATGGATATGATGGACCACTCCTTTGGCCTGGATGTTGTGGGTGTAATGGCAAAAAACAAGCAACAAAGTACATCAATATACCAGCTGTCATTATTATGAGACAAATTAAACCCATGAACAATCGAGCTTTACCACATTTATTTTGTTCCTTATATTTTTGAATAATGGTAATCATTAAAAAGTATAATTATATTATAGGTTTATTATGGAACAATATTTATTGCCAATATTATTAGTAGCAGGGATTATTTTTTTTATTATTTATAGAAAAAATAAAAAGAAAAAGCAAGCGCTCAAAACAGCAAGTATGCGAAAAGAAAAAGATGAAGTTTGAAACACGATAAAACTGTATATAAGAGAACGACATAATAATAGTTTTAAGGGAGAAATTGCTAATCATTATGTTGCTAAAAGAAATGATTTAGATTATATTTCGCCACATCTTTCATCATTTTTAAGAAAAAAGAAACGAGCAGAAATAGATATTAGAAGAATGCAAAATGGTAAAAATAAAGAAAATGATTTGAACAAAAGAGAACTTTATGTTGTTTGTTTTCAAACTAGAGACACCAAAACACATGTATATAATCCCCCGGAGGCTTTTGAATGTGAGGTAGTTAGACAGAAAATCTCAAAAACTGAAACTACCCAAAAGATTGTTATTACAAAAGGTTTGAATTTTTTTGATGAAATGGAATGAATTGCACCTTTACGTTCAATTGAGCAAGAAAAAAAAATAAGAAATGAAAAAATTATGAAAAAAGCTGAATTAAAAAATCAACAAAAACAGGCTAAGAAAAAAAATAAGAAGAAATAGGCTTGGTGTTTTCTATATAATAAAATTGTATGAGTAAAAAAATATTTTCTCTATTATCAGCAATAGTTCTCCCAGCTGTTTCTTTTGCTGGAATTATTAGTGCAACAACAGCAACCACGCCTGCAATTTTTGGTGAAGAAACAATTACGGTAATTGCCGGCGCTTCCTATGTACAAAAAAGTGGCACTTATTTTTTTAACACTGATGAAGAAACGATATGGTGATCTTTTACTTCTGATGCACCTGCTGGGATAAATATTGTTAATGAACATTCTAAAAAAGCTTACATTACTTTTGAAAATGTTACTCATGGCCAAGGTATTCACCTTGTACTTAATGCCACTGATAACACTACTAATGCAACAAAAGATATATATATAAATGTTGTTGATTCAACTGTTCCTGTCTCAATTTTAAATAATGACGGTACGCCAATCAATGATATAGAATTAAATTATGGGATTGGCGGGAGTTTTCCATATAAGCTTGATACATCTGCTAATATTGCTACATGAGGTTATGAATTATTAAGTGATGTTGGACAAAATTCTAATATTCAACTTTCTGCTACTCAAGGCAATGTCAATAATCTAGTTATTAATCCACTACTTTCTACTGGCTTATATAATATTAAACTTAATGTAGATATTACTAATGCTTCTGGGCAATATTTGGGATCAACATCAGTTACAATCCAAATAACTATTAGAAATGGATTGGGTTTAGTTTCCCCACAAAGCACTCTAGTGGTTAATGAAGGAGCGATTACATCTAATCCATATACTCTCGCGCAACTAAGCGGTAGTTCATACCCAGTTCCCGGCGACGGCGCATGAGTATTGACACAAAGTGATGGAACTAGTGTACCTAATGGGATAAATTTAAATATTGCTGGTGATAATAAATCCGCAACAATTAGTACTACCACATCCTTATCAAAAGCAGCAACATGAAATTTAATTTTAAATTATCATCGAGTTGGTTATAGTTTTGCAACTTTCCCTATTACAATTTATAATTACACAATTTCTCAAGGGGCTTTTGTTGCTGTTGGAACTGCTGGTACGGCTGGAAATAATACCGTAGCATATGCTAGTGATTCAAAATTTTCTAAGTTTGATATCGTTGATGGATCAGGAAATAATCCTAGTTGAATTTCAGTTAATAGCAGTGGAATGTTAGCTTGAACAAATGATGCCAGTCATTCAAACCAAACTATCTCATTGAATGTTAGAAATTTTGATCAAGCAAACAATCTTGTTGCTACTAAAGATGTTTCAATGATATTTACTAGCGTAGCCAATGGTGATGACGCTGCTTTGTTTTCAACTAATAGTGCTGGAAATATTACTCAAAATCCATTTACTCTTAATGGAAGTCCTGATACAACAAAGTTTTCATATAAATGAAATAATAATTTCGGAATGTCTGGAATCACTACACCTGCAACTAACGCACCATGTGTAATCAATGTAAGCGGTGTCCCCAATGGAGCCTTCCCAGGCACAGTAAATTGTGAAATTACATATGCTACGGGTAGTATAATTTTATCGTCATCATTTGTGACAACAATTTATATTTCTAATGTTTTCTGGGTCACACCTTCACCAAATCCATTCCCGGATCCAGATGCACCTGGCGATTTTATCGGTTCTCCAGAAGAAGAAATGTCATATTCCGAGGGCATGGTTCTTGACAATACTGTTTACTATGCCATATGCGATGTTGATTTTAAGGTTCCAAATGCACGTTTTGATTATTCTGGTGGTGATTACACTTATATAGCGCAGTTAAATAATGGAGCATATGAATATCGGTGAGGAAATAGTTACCAATCAGTGATATATGAGCAAGTTAGTTATATTATTACTAATTCTTTTGGTAAAACCTATAGTATCACACATGGCATGTCAGTGAACTATGTTGACTATTAATCTTAATCTTCACTAGTTAGTATTTTAATAAATACATCTTGTGGAACACTTACTGTTCCAATCGCCTTCATTCTTTTTTTACCTTCTTTTTGTTTTTCCAATAATTTTTTCTTCCGTGTCACATCTCCACCGTAGCATTTGGCTAATACATCCTTAGCCAATGCTTTAATTGTCTCACGAGCAATTATCTTTCCACCGATGGCGGCTTGTACTGGAACCTCAAATAGCTGACGTGGAATAAATTTTTTCAATTTTTCAACCATAATTCTTGCTTTTGGTTCAGCAAAGTCTCTATGTGAAATAAAACTAAACGCATCAGCTTTATCGCCATTTAGTAAAATATCAATTTTAACAAGATTATTTGTTTTATAAGCAATTAATTCATAGTCCATCGTTGCATAGCCTTGACTAACAGTTTTAAGTTTATCAAAAAAAGAATAAATAATTTCCCCTAATGGAATTTCATAAACGGCTTTTAATCGTTTTCCATCCAAAGGAATTAAATCCTTATAAGTTCCTCGATGTCTTGAACATAATTCCATAAGGTTTCCCACGTATTGTTCGGGTGTAACAATTGAAAGTTTCACATAGGGTTCTTTAACTTCTCTAATAAAGGTTCGATCAGGAAATTTACTTGGATTGTCAATAATTTTAATGTCCCCATTTGTTAAATGCAGCTCATATTTAACACAAGGTGCTGTTAAAATAACATCAATATTATATTCTCGGCCAATTCTTTCTTTAATGACATCCATATGTAATAGTCCTAGAAAACCGCAACGAATACCAAACCCTAATGCTTGGCTGCTTTCATATTCATAAGTTAAACTAGAATCACTTAATGATATTTTTTCCATCGCATCTTTTAATGCATCAAATTTTGCATTATCTAGCGGATAAATCCCAGAGAAGACCATTGGTAATATTTTTTTGTATCCTGGCATGGGATTGGCAGTGGGATTAATCGCATCCGTGACTGTATCACCAACGCTGATATCGTGAGCTGTTTTAATGTTGGCTGCAATTCATCCAACTTCACCTGCTACTAATTCATTTTTATTAATATTTTTCGGAGTTCTAATACCTAATTCACTAATAATAAATTCTTTGTTCGTGTTCATCATTTTAATTTTTTGATTTAATTTAACCTTGCCGTCAAAAATTCTTATTAAGCAAACAACACCCTTATAAGAATCGTAATAAGAATCAAAAATCAATGCTTTTAATGGTTTATTTTCATCTCCATTAGGCGGAGGAATTTTAACGATTATTTCTTCTAATAATGCTTCCACATTAATTCCAGTTTTAGCTGAAATGCAAATCGATTTACTCGCATCCATTCCTATTGAAATTTCCATATCTTTTTTTGTTCTATCGATATCAGCACTCGGTAAATCTATCTTGTTAATAACTGGTAAAATTTCAAGGTCATTCTCAAGAGCTAAAAAAACATTGCTTAAAGTTTGTGCTTCAACTCCTTGTGTAGCATCAACCACTAATAATGCACCCTCACACGCTGCAAGGCTTCTACTAACCTCGTAAGTAAAGTCAATGTGTCCTGGGGTATCAATCAAATGAAATAAATAATCTTTATAATGCAATTGCACTGCATTTAATTTTATAGTTATTCCTCGCTCTCTTTCTAAGTCCATCGAATCTAATACTTGTTCTTTCATTTCTCTTTTGCTTAAACCATTAGTCATTTCAATGATCCGATCACTCAGCGTTGATTTTCCATGATCGATGTGAGCAATAATGCAAAAATTACGTATTTTATTCTTTTCTATCATTGAGATAATTATAGATACTATAATATAAAGAAATGGGCAAAATTATTGAAATAAATCATGTTACAAAAGATTATCACAATGGAAAAGGTATATTTGATTTATCACTAGATGTGAAAAAAGGTGAAATATATGGATTGTTAGGTCCTAACGGCGCTGGGAAAACGACAACAATAAGGCATATCCTTGGGTTTCAAAGGTCCGATAAAGGAGAAATTAAAGTCAATGGAATTGATCCGTGAAAATATAGTGAAATAGTTAATTCTGGATTAGGATACATTCCTGGTGAAATTTCATTTCCTAATTTTAAATCAGGTTGGGATTTAATTAAGCAAATGGCAAAATTTAAATCCATGGAAAATATTGATTTTGCCAAAGAACTTGTAAAAAGATTAAATTTTGATCCTAAAGGAAAAGTGAAAACCATGAGTAAGGGTATGAAACAGAAATTAGCCATTGTCGTTGCTTTTATGAATAAGCCAAACGTTTTAATTCTTGATGAACCAACAAGTGGATTGGATCCACTAATGCAATTAGAATTTGATAAAATAGTCTTAGAATTTAAGCAGGCAGGTGCAACAATACTTTTGTCTAGTCATATCTTTAGTGAGATCGAAAAAGTTTGTGATCGAGTATCCATTATTAAGGAAGGAAAAAAAATTATGGAACAATCATTAGCCGATATTCGGCACGATCCTGAAAAAACTTTCAAAGTTGAATTTAGTTCAGCTTCTGAATATAAAAAAGCTCACGCTAGATTCGTTAAAGCCAAAAAATTCCATATTCAGAATGCACATGAACATAAAAATCAAATTATTATTAAGTTTCACGATGAACAAACTAATGAATTTACGGAAATTTTAAGTGATTTAAAAGTTAAATACATCTATCAATACATTAAAACCTTAGAAGAAACATTTATGAAGTATTATTCAAATAATCACGAATATTCGTTTAAAGAATTAAAAACTAATTTATTGAAAGGAAAAAATGCTTAAACTGAACGAATCAAACTTAAAAATTAAAAATGCAGGGTTTTTTAAACCAGTATTTTTTAAATTTTTATTTAAACAAAATTGAAAAATAATTATAATTTTTGCAATTCTTATTGTATTTTTTAGTGTCGGTATAGCAGTTATAACTGCTTTTACTGCGCCAACGTCAATGTCAAAGCCAAACTTTTTCACATTTATATTTAATCAATTGTTTCCAATGAGTGGCTCATTATTTGTTATTCTTTTGGTTGTTCTATTAAACAAGAGTACAGCAAGTTTGGTTGATCGTGGTGATTTAGCTTACATTCTTTGCAGCAGAACCAGTAGGAAACAAATTGTTTTAACTACTTATTTTTTTTCCTTAATGCTAGTGATTGTTATTGTTTTAATGAATTTTTTAATAATTTTGGCAAGTGGTTTATATACTTGGGTTAATGGAATATTTATTGTCCAACAATTCATAATTTTTCTTGTTTTAGTATCAATTGCAAATTTTATAAGTTGTTTATTTAATAAAACGTGAATGTATTTTTTTGTTTGTTCAGGTTTGTTTATTATGTTTTATATGTTTAATATGATTGGAAATATGGGAACAACTTTAGCAAAACAAGAACCAACAATGAAATGACTTGCTGACTTTAAATATGTATCTATCATAACAATATTCAACATTTTTTTTGATGGATTAAGCATGGATCCTGATCATTTTACACCAATTCTAAAAGCCGAAGGATTAATTATTTGTGATTGTATCTTGGTTATTATTTGTGTTGCATTAGTTATTAGTTCACTTGTTATTTTTAGAAAAAAAGATTTGCCAATATAATTATTATTTATAATATAAATAGTTAATAGTGAAGCACCTAAAAAAGGTTTCGGTGCATGCATATAAATTTAATGGATTTTTATATAGAAGTTATGAATTCCCTTCTATCATAGAGGAAAATGATGAATATGTTTGCATTGATACATCAAAAGCAAAAGTAATTTTTTATAAAAAGGAAATTAAGAAATTAGTTTTTTCAAGAAATAATCGTCCGACAATATGATATTTTTTCAAGAAAGAGTGATTTAATATCATTTTATCGATTAAATTTCAAAAAGTTTATACATATATTAATGTAGCTTCCCCTTATATTATAGAAGAGGAAGCAATTAAATTTATTGATTTAGATTTAGATTATTTAAACAAAGACTTATTTAATGGAAAATGGGAAGAATTAGATTTAGATGAATTTGAACAAAATTCTGTCGAATATAAATATCCTAGTGAATTGATTGAAAAAGTTAAACTTGTACAAACTGATATTAAAGATAAAATAAAGAATGGTTATTTTAATCAGTTTTATAATAAACATTTGCTAGGAAAAAATGACGAATAATAGAAGAATATTAGATATTGTTAAAAAAAAGATTGATCAAGGCGATGTGAACGTTGCTGAAAAATATTTAAGTGATGAATTGAATATGGTAGTTATGAATAAAGAAGAAGAGCAGATATTTAGTAAATTAATGAAGGAGATAGCCATTAATAAAAATGAAAATCTTTTATTAGACAAATATAAAAACATGACAAGAGCTAAAATGCTTCAATTTATATTTGACGGAAAGAAAATTAATTATGATGCAGTTGAATTTTATTTGGATAAGGTAGAAAAAGAAGAAAATAAACAATATATCAATCAGGATGAATATATTTATTTTCAAAATATATTTTTAAGTGAACGAATAAACAATAGTGAAAAATATGAGATTTTTAATTTATTAAAAGATTTTAGCTTTTTTAATTATTTAAAATGCTATAATAATTTATTAGGTAAGCATTTTAATATTGATGACTTCGTTAAAAATAAATATTTTTTTAAATTGTTAAAAAAAATATCTACACTTACTGCAAAAGCCCCATCAATTTATGAAAAATGCAAGGAAGTGATTAGAAAGGTAGAAATCTATTATTTAGGTTTTGAACCATTAGTTTCAATTGATGATTTTTCTTGCTCAATTATTGAATTTTGTAATGGAGAAAAGAAAAACACAAATTGCTTCAAAATTATTATTACTTCCTTGTTAGAAGAATATCTTTAATATATCATATATATAAAGTTAATATTTTCGCTGAATCAACCCTTGCCTTATTCACAATAAGATGATTGTATACGCCAAATAAGTTTGTGGATGGTTCTCTTATGATAACACAGGCCTTAAATTAATGAAAAATGTAGTATGTTACATCAACCGATCCCGTGTAAGCATTGATTCCATTGATTGTGGCCTTAGAATCACTTTTATTAGTGACAGTGACATCAGTTCCTAAAATAAAATTTGTTTCATTAACTTTATTAATTGCATCTACTATTGTGGAGTCATCGGTGTTGGAAATCATACTAAGATCTCTTGTTTTAATCATTGTACCAATATCAGTGGGAATCACAAATGTTAAATCAACTGATCCCATGTAAGCATTGATTCCATTGATTGTAGCACTAGTATTATTTTTATTAGTAATGGTGACATCAATTCCCAAAATATAAGTTGTTGAATTTAATGAATTGACACATGCTATTATAGCGGAGTCGCTGTCATCAGGTAAAAGTCCTAGGTTGGTTATGCTAATATTTCCAGAAATGTTTATTTTCATTGTTCATGTTAATCCAATAGAACCTGTGAAATCACTAGTGCCGTTGATTGTAGCGGAATCGCTAGCGCTTGCAGTAATGGTCACATTAATATCTAGCACAAAACGTGTACCATTCAATTCATTAACTCTTTTAACAATATCATAATTAGTAGAATTAGAAATATATCCTAAATCAGTAATGTTTATTAAATTTGAAATATTTTTTGAAACAGCAAAATACACCTCAATTGAATTTTTAAAAGATCCATGGCCATCGATTGTAGCAGTATTGGTAGTAATATTAGTAATAGTAACATCAACATTTAAAGTCAAGTTTGTGTTATTCATAGCATTAATTCTAGCCAATATAGTTACCCCATCATTGTCTTGGATATAGCTTAAATGAGGTTTTGTTATTACCAAATTAATGTCTGAACGAGTATTTGCTTTTCCACAGCTACTTAAACTTGTTGAAAGAGCAATACCCCCCCCAATTAAAGTAATTCCTAATAAACTAAATCCAATTTTTGTCTTATTCATAAAATAATTATAATATAAATCAATTAGTTTCTCAAGCCTTTTATTTCGGTTTTAATAACTGATGCAATTTCATCTTTTATAGTTTCTTTTAAACTTTGAATTTGAATTGTTACTGAGGACATTATTTCTTCCTTGATAGTTTCTTTTAAACTTTGAATTTGAATCGCTACAGATGACATTATTTCATCTTTCACCAATTTCAATTCTTCTTTAGTAACCATTTGTTCTTTAATCTCATCTATTTTAGCATTTAGTCTAATTTCAACTTTATCAATCTTCTCATCTAAATATTTACAATAGCCTTGTCAAGTATTAAATTTTGTATTTATCTTGTTCATCTGTTCATTATTTATTATACTGAGCTGAACTTTAATCATAGTTTTCTT
>JAITPC010000037.1 GCA_031289655.1 Mycoplasmataceae bacterium | reverse complement strand
TAAATCTAATAGCATGAAGAGAAAAAATATAAAATTAGATAAGGTTTCTCAAATGCCATCATGATTTAAAATTTGAAAAGATACTGAATTTAATCCTAAAATTAACAACATTAATAACTATCTAAAAAAACATGATAAAAGACTTTTGGAACTGGAGAAGAATAAATAATAGTTTTTATCGTTTTGTTCTATTTCCACAATATAATCTATTCATGACAGAATTAATTGATAAAATCAATAAGTTAGTTAATGGTAAATTAGATTTTGCCTACCAAACCTTTAAAAAGATACATGCATTTCCAGAAACTGGATGAAATTTGCCAGTTACTTCGAAATTGATTCAAACAATATTAAAAAATAATGAAATTAAATTTGAGTTAGTTGAGGATGTTGGAATTATTGGAATTATTAAAGGTGACAAACCTGGAAAATGTGTGTTATTGCGAGCCGATATGGATGCATTGCCAATAAAAGAAATGACAAATTTACCATATCAGTCTACAAATGGTAATATGCATGCTTGTGGACATGATGGTCATACTACCACTCTTCTAACTGCTATTTTAATATTAAATCAATTAAAAAGCGAAATAAAAGGGAGTGTAAAATTTATGTTTCAACCCGATGAAGAATGTGATTGCGGCATGAAACGTATGCTTAATGCTAATGTTTTAAAAAATCCTAAAGTTGATTATGCTCTTGCAATCCATTGTGGTACAGGTGATGATAAATTTAAGGAGGGTGATGTCGTAGCAAGGAAAGGTGCTGCATTTGCTTCAATTGCTGATTTTAAAATTTATATACAAGGTAATGGAGGACACATTTCAAGACCTAATAAAGCTATTAACCCTCTATATCCTGCTAGTGAAATTATCAATGAAGTTAAAAAAGTTGAAATGGAACTAGCAAAGAAGAAAAGTTGAAATGTATTAGGAATAGGCGGTGTAAATCCAGATAGTCAAAAAGGAAATGTGATTCCTAATAATGTTATGCTAGCTGGAAGCATTAGGACAGTTGATCCCAATTCACAAAAGGTATTAAAGGAAAAATTAACTAGTATTGTTAATAAAATTAAAAAAACTACAAAAGCTAAAATAACGTTAAAATGAACATTAAATTATCCTGCTAGCATGAATGACGATAAGGTGCTTAATATTGTTTTAAAATCATCAAAGGAAATCGTTAAAAGCAATCCTACTATATTAGCAACAGATAAGATAATGGGTGGCGAGGATTTTGCATTTGTTGCTTGTCAGGTTCCGAGTTGCATGTATCATATTCAACTTGATAAAAATTCATTTTGGCACAATGCAACAATGAAAATCAACCCAGAAAAATATTTTCCTAATGCCATTAAAACTATGGTGTATTCGACAATCAGTTTATTAAAATCTAATTTTTAAATATTTCTTCTTGAGTTGGTCCATTATTTTCTAATCCTATTTTTAGAAGATCAAACCTATTTTCATAATTTTTAATTTTTTCTAATTTCATTTGTCTGATTGTGGAATCTTTACGCCGTGAACCGTTCTTCTTGCTTCCTAATAATCAATTTTTGTGATCAAGAGTAATTATATTAGCCACCAAATCTCCTGGAACAACGTAATATTTTGTGTTTTTTAAGTCTAAAAATATATAAAAAAAATTACCATATGATTCCTCGGATTTCCTAGTTAATCTCCAAGATTCCCCATTGGAGGAGGTTTTAACTTGAATAGTTGCAAAATTATCAAATGTTTTATTACAAGCATCTATAAAATGAGTATTTCTTTTAGGCAAAGCTGCGACGCCACCTAATTGATTTATTTTTTCGGTAACAGTTTTTTTCCCAATATCACCAATAATTATTTTACTAGTGTGTGTGTGTGTGACTTAGTTTCCATGTTAATATTATACTAAATTTCTACGATACCGAACTTTTTGTTCATATCACTATTATTTTATAATAATAATATGAAGTCATTAACAACAAATGAGATAAGACAAAAATGATTAGAGTTCTTTGAATCTAAGGGGCATTTGGCTATTGAGCCAAAGTCATTAATTCCAGTCAATGATCCATCATTGTTATGAATTAACTCAGGTGTGGCTACATTGAAGGATTATTTTACAGGAATTAAAAATCCCCCCAATGATCGTTTAACTAATTCACAAAAATCCATCAGAACTAATGATATAGAAAATGTTGGTGTGACTACTAGGCATCACACTATTTTTGAAATGCTTGGTAATTTTTCTATAGGAGATTATTTTAAAGAGGAGGCAATTGAGTTTGGATTTGAACTATTGACAAAAAAATTTCAAATTCCACTTGATAAATTATATTTTACTGTTTATAAGGAAGATGAAATTGCATATAAAAAATGAATTAGTTTAGGTGTTAGTAAAGAAAGAATCCTTAAAGGTAATAAGGATAGAAATTTTTGGGATGTTGGCCAAGGGCCTTGTGGGCCTTGTACTGAAATCTTTTTTGATCGAGGAAAAAAATATGACCCCAATAATGTTGGTGAGAAATTATTTTTTGATGATTTAGAAAATGATAGGTACATCGAAATATGGAACATCGTTTTTAGTCAGTTCAATAATGATGGTAATAATAATTACACTGAATTATCTAGAAAGAATATTGATACAGGAGCTGGATTAGAAAGATGGGCGTGTGTGTTTCAAGATGCGCCTACTAATTTTGATACCGATACATATGCTTTTATTATTAATGCGTTGCAAGAAATTTCACCGTTAAAGTATGATGCCAAAGCTTATTTCAATGGCTCACAAGAACAAAAGGAAATAAATCGATGTTATCGAGTTATTGCTGACCATATTAAAGCTAATGTATTTGCAATAGCGGATGGCGCTGTCCCAAACAATAAGGAGAGAGGTTCGATTTTAAGAAGATTAATTAGAAGAAGTATGGTTTGCGCGAGGAAGCTTAAATTAAATAAAGAGTTTTTAGTTACCGCAACAAATGCAATTGTTGAACAATTTAAAGATTTTTATCCATATCTTGTTACATTTAAGCAACAAATTATCGAAGTATTAGAAAAAGAAAGAAAATCTTTTGAAATAACATTAGATAGAGGATTTAAATTGTTTGAAAATGAAATTAATGGTAAAAATACAATTGATACGGAAGTATTGTTTAAATTAGTTGATACATATGGTTTTCCGTATGAATTAATTAAAGAATTATGTGTTGAAAATAGTGTTAAAATTGATGAAGTAGCATATGCTAGTAGATTAGAATTACATCGAAAAATTAGTCGTGCTAATTTAGAAGTTAAAGGTATGAGCACTCAAGCAACAGATTTAATTAATTTGACTGTTAAAAGTAAATTTATTTACGATGAATTAGAATTAAAAAATAGCAAAATCATTGCCATGTTTGACACAAATTTCAAACAAATTAAAAGTTCTAAGAATGAATGCTGAATTGTTTTAGATAAGACTGTTTTATATGCAACAAGTGGTGGACAAATTCATGATAAGGGCATTATTCAGATCGGAAATCTTAAATTTGAATTATTGGATGCTATTAAAGCGCCCAATGAACAACACTTGCATTTGATCGATTTAGATGGCAATGCTATGCAAGTGAATGATTCTGTTGACTTATTCGTTAATAAAGAATTTAGAATCAATGTTAGTCGAAACCATACAGTTGAGCACATGCTAGAACATGTATTAAATAAAAACATTGATAGTTCCATTAAACAAGAAGGTGCATTTAAAACCGATACTTATTTTACCTTTGATTTTAAATTTAATAAGAAATTAACTAATGAAGAATTAAAAATAGTAGAAAAGAAGGTGAATGAGATTATTGATGCAGGCAATTGTGTTTCTACTACTGTTAAAACTCATGAAGAAGCTACACAAAAAGGCACAGTTGGTCACTTTTTGGAGAAATATAAAAAAATTTCAGGTGGATTAAGAGTTGTAAAAATTGATAATATTAATGATGAAATATGTGGTGGTACACATGTTAAAAATACAAAAGATATACAAAAATTTATGATTAGCGAATATACACCTAAAGGAACAGGCACATGAAGAATTAGAGGTATAACTTCTAATAATTCTATTAGTGAGTACATTGATCTTGAAATAGAGAAGCTTCGAATTGAAATTGAAAGATTAAAAAAACAATTTATTGAGTATAAAATAAGTGACAGCCAAATCAAAAAAATATTTAATCAAATTAATTATCATTCCTCAGTTGAAAATTTATTTAATATCAAAAATACTTATGAGCAACTAAAGGAAATGGTTTCAAAACAAGTTACAAGCGCAATAAAATCATTAAATGAAAAAGCTATCAAAGATATTAAAATTACTGATAAAAATTATTCTAAATCTAATACTATTTGTTATTTTAGTGTCCATAATCAAGAACAGAAAAATATAATTGCTGCTTTAAACGAATTAACTAATGAAAATAGCGGATATTTATATGTATGCTTCAATATTTTAAGAGATAAAATACAATATTTTTTAATCAATCAAAACACTAAATTAGATGCTGGCGAGATTATAAAAAAAATCAATTTAGTTAGTTTTGGCGCAGGTGGAGGGAATAAAATGACAAGTCAAGGTGGGACCAATGATATTGATAAAATGAAAGGAATATTAGATTTAATCTCAAAACAATAATATGTGGTCTTCAGCTAATTATCTTTATTTTCTCGTTGCTTGATTGATTGTTATATTAGTGTGTGGTGTATTTTTTATTTTATTAAAAAAAACAAAAAAATTCAGCAAACCATTATTGATATCAATAATTGCCATTCTTGTTTTATTTGATGTTTTTAAATATATTGGTGAATTTGCTGGCTCGTTGTCAATGGACTTACCAAAATCAAATATTTATTTACCATTAACAATTTGTTTTGCATATACTATTATAATAGCCATATTTGCATTGACAAAATTAAACACAAGTCTTAATCGCAATTGCTTTGTTATTGCGTTAGTCATTGGTGCAGGCAATTCGCTATTGTCATTAGTGGCACCAGATTTAGCCATGGATATACCAGCACAAGTTGGTTCAATACTAGATTTGTGAGGATTTATTTATCATTATTTAGTAGTGATTATTACATTTATGTTATTTGCTTCGAAATATTATAAAGTACAGTTTAAAGATATTGGTTCAACTTTGCCTTTTGTGTTTATTTGGTTATGTGTCATAGCATTGTTTACTAATATTTATCGTGTTAATTATGATATGTTTTATCTGGTGAAACAATGATGATTCAGCATTATTGCTATATTTGCTTATGTTGCAATTTATATAGGAATATTATCATTAATAGTGTGTATCGAGAATAAAACTATGAAAACAATAAAAAAATAAATTATTTACTTTTATTCCTTTTATTTTTGCTTTTAATTAGTTTTTTAACTCGATTAGCATTTCTTTTATCCAATTTTTTTTGTCTAATACTATTTATTTTTCTTGTTAAACTTCCCATGTAATAATTATATGATATTTATATTTTATAATATAAGTAATGAAATCATATTTGGATTTACTACGCCATGTTTTAGAGGTCGGAAAGAGGAAATCCAATCGAACAGGAATTGATACAATTTCTACATTTGGTTATCAAAATCGATATGATATTTCTCAGTCCTTCCCTTTGTTAACAACAAAAAAAGTAGGATTTAAAACAGTTATGAGAGAATTGTTGTGGTTTGTTAAAGGCGAAACAAACATTAGAAATTTAGTTAAAGAAAAATGTAACATTTGAAATGAATGGCCGTATAAGGCTTATAAAGAATCAAAACACTATAAAGGTGAAACACAAGAAGAGTTTATAAAAAAAATTATTGAAGATGAAGAGTTTGCTATTAAATTCGGTGATCTAGGCCCAGTTTATGGAAAACAATGAAGAAATTTTGGCGGTGTAGACCAATTGCAGAAAGCTATTGATACAATTAAAACAAATCCTGATAGTAGGAGAATTATTATTTCTGCCTGGAATCCAATTGAAGTTGAAGAGATGGCAAAAAGGGGTTTACCACCTTGCCATTCCCTTTTTCAATTTTACGTTGATAAAGAGGAAGGAACGTTAAGTTGTCAATTATATCAAAGGAGTGCAGATACATTTCTTGGAGTACCATTTAATATTGCGAGTTATTCAGCACTAACATACATGATTGGTGCAATTACTGGCTTAAAACCAAAAGAATTTATCCACACGTTTGGTGATTTACACATTTATGTAAATCATTTAGAACAAGTTAAAGAACAATTAGCTCGTAAACCAGGTAAATTGCCAATACTTAAAATTAAGAGAATACCCAATAAAATAGAGGATTTCAAACTTGAAGATTTTGAATTAATAGGTTATGAACCCCAGGAGTCAATTAAAGGAGTGGTTGCCGTTTAAATGAAATATAAGGTTATTATTGATACAGATCCAGGAATTGATGATATGGTTGCATTGACCATTGCACTGGCCAAATCAGATGTATTTGATATAAAGTTAATTTCTACAGTTTTTGGTAATGTTAATGTTGAACAAAATACAAAAAATACTTTGTTTTTATTAAATGCAATGAAAAGAAAAGATATAAAATTAGTCAAAGGGGCAAAAGCATCAATTGCCAATAAAAGTATTAATGCTGAAAATGTGCATGGCAAAAATGGATTAGGTGGTTTTAAAATAAAACAAAAAATTAATATTTCAAATATTAGAACCGATCCAATTGAAGCAATGAAAAATGTTATTGAAAATAATAAAAATAAAATTATTTTAATTTCACTAGGACCAAAAACTAACATAGCAAATTTATTCACAAAATATCCACATGTTATTAATTTAATTAAAACACACATTTGTATGGGTGGTTCACTTTTTGGCAGAGGAAATATTACACCACTTTCAGAGTTCAATGTTTACGCTGATCCTTTAGCATTTAAAATTGTTACTGAACAAAAAAAACTAAAAACAATTATTTCCCCAATGGAAATTGGTGAACAATTAATTTTTTCTCAAGAAATAGCGAATGAAATTAAAAAAATAAATAGTATTGGCAATTTCTTTTCACAAATGTGATTAGGATATAAAAATAAATCTAATCAAATAACAATTCAAAATCACGATGTTGCTTTAATAATATATTTATTGAATAAAAAAATATTTAAGACTAGTGGTTATGATATTGAAACTAGCAAAAATGGTCAAACAATTATGAAGAAGGATAAAAATAGTAATACAAAAGTTATTGTTAGCGCTTCTGCTTTGAGATATATTAATTTTTTCAAAAAAATTATTAGTGGTATAAAAACAAAAATATCCATTTAAGTTAATGTAAATATGCATGAAATGATCAAAAATAGGCATTTTGTTATACCCCTCTCCATGAAATATAATTAATAATATATGACTAAGAAAATCAAGATTATTAGCGCTCTAGCAACATTATCATTCGTCTCTCTCTCTCTCTCTCTGCTTAGTTTAAATTTCTCTCCTAAAACTGGTGTTGATGCAATCACAAAAACTGGGTTGAGTGATCTATTTGCAGGACAAACT
>JAITPC010000002.1 GCA_031289655.1 Mycoplasmataceae bacterium | reverse complement strand
GGATCATTAACACCATTAGCAAATGTGATTTCTTCAAATATTTCACAAACTGTGACAACCGATGTATGAGATTCAACCACTGATGATTTTAATATTAAAAAAATATTTGGTGATACTTTCAGTTTAAACATGAATCAAATTGATGTGACTCATAACGATAATGATTACAAATCACAAAACTTCATTAATTCTCTTTATACTACTACTTTAGGAGGAACTGCAACCATGGTATTTAATGCCCAAGTTACTTTTAGTGCCAAACCTAATTCCACATTATATAGTGGTAGTGTGACAAGAACATTTCCATTAAGCATTAAAATTCAAGATTTCAATTATACTGGTGCTAGCCAAACTTTTACTGCTCCCATTGATGCGACTTATTTAATGGAAACTTGGGGTGCAGGTGGAGGATATAAGTATAGTAATGGGCAACAAATAAGCACAACCGGTGGTGCTTATACTAGCGGATTTATTAATTTAGAAATGGATGATAACATATATGCATATGTGGGAGGTCAAGGAATGATTATGGATTTAGATAATAGAACTATCGTGCGCCCAGGAGGATGAAATGGCGGTTCAGATTTGAAACCTGGACAGCAAAACTGTGTAACTCAAGCTGGAAATGGAGCTACAGATTTTAGACTAGCTGCTAATAATAATACTTCTTATCCATCAGGATGAAATGATCCTCTTTCATTAAATAGTAGAATTATGGTTGCCGCTGGATCTGGTGGGACAGGTATTGGAGCTAGTGGTTCTAGTGGCTCATATGAAATAGGTGTTTGTGGTGGAACTATAGAAGGTTTTAGTGATGGATTTAGCACAGGTGCAACCAAATATTGGGTTCCATTAGTAGATAACTTGCCAAGAAAAGCTACACAAATTGGTGGCGGTGTTACTCCGGCATCGTTGTGATCTGGTGGGTTTGGTTCCTCCATTTCAACTGGTTTTGGTGTTTTTGGCTCAGGTGCAGGAGGTGGTTATTACACTGGGTCCATGAATCAAAACCCCGCCCAAGGAACTTCAATAGGAATAGCGGGTGGGAGTTGTTCTTTTATTTCTGGTTATTCAGGGTGTGTTGCTATCGCTGATCCATTAAACAATGTTACTGTTCCTAATCGAATTCCGAAAACTACAGGCAATACCACTGCATTAACTTTTTATGGGCAAGATTGAGTGTATGAAAATCCATTCATGGCAGCCGGTAATGCTTCAATGCATATATGAAATTCAAACACAAGTGGTGGAACCATGACTGGCAATAATGCTCTTGGTCATGCAAGAATTTACTGAATTGGATAACATAGCGAGAAAATAGTCTAAAGGAATAACTTAAGTAATCTAATAAATGTTACAATATTTTATAATTAAACAATAAAGTGTCAAGTGAAAAAAATATAGTTTCTAATAAATTATTAAAAAGTGAAATTCTTAATTATCGTAAAATGATTAGTCAGAATAAAAATTATTCATCAATATATTTAATTTCCACAATTCTTTTATTAGTACTTTCGTCGATATCATTAATTTTAATCTTCGTTGATAGAGAACTTTCAGTGAATATATTTAGTGGCAAAAATACTCCAAAATCGCCCAACGATTATTTGTTTATTTCTACTACAACTATTACTGGGATATTATTGATTATATTTATTCCTGTTTCATCAGTGTGATATTATCGAGGACATATTAGAATTCAATCACATATGCCGTTCCTTTTAGAGCACAGAATTATTGATATCTGTGGTTTGGTTATTGGATGTTTTGATTTTATTACGGCTATTTTAGCTTCTTCAGCGCCAATTATATTGGGAAGAATAAACGATGAGTATGCCTGGTTCGCTGATACCAAAGTAATTATTTATATTATTACAACTTCATTTATTTTTTTATTATGATCTGTGATTATTCCAAGCTTGCAGCAGCGGATTGTTGAAAAAGATAATGAATATTTTTACCGTTATTCATTGTTCCAATATGAAAAAATTAACATTTATATTAAATATTTACAAAAAATTTATAAAAAAAGAGTGATACAATTTAATGAAAATTTAAGCAATAAAAAACTAAAACTCGGCGAAGCTAATGATATTGTTAATAAACCGGTGGGAAACAACCAAAAATTTAGTTTTGACACTAGAAGAGTTTATAAAGATCATATTTCCAAATTTGGTAATGAACACGATTTAATAAAATATATTATGTTTGTTGAAATATTTACTTTTATTCATAAAAACGAATTAAATAAAACTCAAGTTAAAAAAGAAATTAATAATTTTTTGAGAGTTAAAAAAAGAGTCAGCATACTTGTATTTAATAAAAAGTTTTTAAATATGGTAAAAAAAATAACAAAGTAATTTGTTTGAAGTAACTTATTATATAATAATAATAATGTCTGTCAAAGTAAAAACAGCTCCTGCTGAAAAAAAAAATGTCACTAACGATAATACAATCAATGAGATTGATAACAGTGGAAGAAATAAAAAGATTAAAAGGTGATCAATCACTATTATTGTTTTGGCATTCTTTACTATTTTGATTTATTTTTCTTGTTTGCCGACAAGCAATGGAATTGTAGTTGCGACTAATGGTGTTAGTATGAGCGGAACAACGCTTACTATTAAAGACACAAGTGACCATGAATATATTGTTAAAGACAGTGTTGATAATTCTTATTCAGAAATATATTATTCAACAAGTGGTAAAACTTCTTATATTTTTTATGTTAATTCCGATAAAGGAAAATTAAATTTTAGAGTTACTGATGACAGGAGTGATGCAACTAGTCGAGTAATTTGGTTTGGTTTGGACAAAATTGCATATGGAGATATTGAATCATCATTGCTTAACTGATTCGAAAATACAACTAATAACAGATCATACCTGCCAGATTCATCAACACCTTTTTGATATTACTTATTGCAATTTGGTCCAACATTGCTATTTTTATTTTTACTATTTTATATGTGAAAAAAAATGGGAAGTGGTGGAATGGGTATGGGAAGTGGCAGTGATTCAATCTTTTCAATTGGTAAATCACAAGGTAAACTGGTTGCTTCGAACGTTAAGTTTAGTGATGTTGCTGGAATCAATGAAGAAAAAGAAGAATTGATAGAAATCGTTGATTATTTAAAACAGCCTGCTAAGTATGCAGCTATGGGTGCAAGAACTCCTAAAGGTGTAATTTTATATGGACCACCGGGCACTGGTAAGACATTATTAGCAAAAGCAGTTGCCGGTGAAGCTAATGTTCCATTCTTTCAAGTTAGTGGTTCTGCTTTTGAAGACATGTTAGTTGGTGTTGGAGCAAAACGTGTGAGAGATTTATTTGCTAATGCTAGAAAAGCTGCACCTGCGATTATTTTTATTGATGAAATTGATTCAGTTGCATCAAAACGTGGTAAGTTTGATATGAGCGGTGGCGGAGGAATTGCTGATCAGACAATTAATCAGCTTTTAGCAGAGATGGATGGTTTTAGTACCAAATCAGGTGTTGTTGTTGTTGCTGCTACTAATAGATTAGATACGCTTGATGATGCAATTTTAAGACCTGGAAGATTTGATAGACATATCCAAGTAAATTTACCAGACATTAAAGAAAGGGAAGAAATTTTAAAAATTCATGCTAGAAATAAAAATATTTCTGCCTCCGTTTCTTTTACTGATATTGCGAGGAGAACACCTGGGATGAGCGGAGCACAATTGGAAAATGTTTTAAATGAAGCCACATTATTGGCTGTGAGATTTGGCAAAAATGTTATAAGTATGAAAGAAATTGATGAGGGAATTGATCGAGTCATCGCTGGACCTGCTAAAAAATCAAGAGTCATTACAGAAGAGGAAAGAAAACACATTGCTGTTCATGAAGCTGGACATGCATTAGTTGGTATTTTTACCCCAGGAAGTGATATTGTTGAAAAAATTACAATTATTCCAAGAGGTCAAGCTGCTGGTTACACCGTAAGTAATCCTGAAAAACAAGAACATGTTATTCAAACAAGAAAAGAGTTGATGTCTGCCGTTAGTACACTAATGGGCGGAAGGGCCGCTGAAGAAGTTATGTTTGGCTGAGAAAATATTTCAACAGGTGCTGCTAATGATTTGTATAGGGCTAGCCAAATCACTAGAGGTATGGTTATGCAATTAGGAATGAGCGAGGTAGCTATGAGTCAATTGGTCCCAAGCGAGGGAGCAGTTAATCCTTATCAGCAAAAATTATATAGTGACGAAACTGCATTAAAGGCTGATAAAGAAGTGGAAAAAATTATTAAGGATAGATATGAATATGCAAAAAATATTATTGCAAAAAATAAAACTGAATTAAGTTTAATTGTTGAAACTCTCTTGATTTTAGAAACAATTGTTAAATCACAAATTGATTACATTCATAAAAATAAAAAATTACCACTTGAAGCAACCAAAAGAAGAGAAGAATTAAAAAAAGAAAAAGCAAAAGTAGAAGAATCTAAAAAAAATGATAACAAGTCTAAGAAGGAAAAACTAGATTAATATATAATATTTGCAATGAGATATACTGGGAGTATAAATAGAAAAAGTCGAAGATTGGGTTTTTCGTTATTAGAAAATAATAAGGAATTTTCAAAAGGTAAAAAAAGAACTTATGCCCCAGGCCAGCATGGTAATAAAAGAACAAGAAATAGTCAATACAAATTACAATTAGTTGAAAAACAAAAAATGGCTTTGATGTATGGTATGGCTGATAAGCAATTTAAAAGAATTATTATTTTGGCTCTTAAATTAAAAGGTTCAACATCAGCCAACTTATTAAATTTATTGGAAAGTAGAATTGATAATCTTGTTTATCGAATGGGTTTTGCACCAACTCGAAGAGCTGCAAGACAATTAGTAAATCATGGCCATATAAGGTTAAATGGTAAAAAAGAATCAATCCCTAGTTATATTTGCAAAGTTGGTGATGTAATTTCTGTTAAAGATCATTCGAAATCATTGCCTGTTGTTAATACTGCTGCTAATAATGTTGCCCCAATTGCTTTTGTTTCCGTTGACAATGGAAATAAAACAGGAACTTATTTGAGATATCCCGAAAGAAATGAATTAAATCCTGATATCAAAGAAGCTTATGTTATTGAATATTACAATAAGTTGCTATAATAAAATTATTGTGCTAAAGAATATTTTAATTCTAGGATTGGGTGGGCAAGGCTATTGTGCTGCTAAGTATTTAGGCTCTAAAAATATTGGAAAAAAAATTTATTGTTTGGATTTGGATGCAAAGGTATTAAATAAATTAGAAAATGATTATAAAAATTTTATATGTCAACGTTTGGATTGCTCAAAGGAAGAAAAAATTATAGCCTATGCTAAAAATAAAAAAATTGACCTATTAATTAATTGTTTACCAACAAATTTAACAAAAATTTGTCTTGAAGTTGCATTAAAATCAAAATGTAATTATCAAGATTTTGCTATTGGAGATGGGATGAAGAATGGTGGAACTTGGGTTGATGAAGCAAAATTATATGTTGAACATTATTCTGATTTATTTAAAAAAAATAACAAGTTAGCATTAATTGGTACTGGTGTCGCTCCTGGTTTAATGTGTATTTTAACTAGATTAGCTGCACGTAAACTGGATACGATCCATACGATCTATAATTTTTTCTATGAAGGTGTTGATACAAAAACATTTATTCCGTTTTGATTTAATCCTGATACTGCATTGACTGATATGATTGATGATCCTGTTGTTTTTAGTAATGGCAAATTTATTTTCCCAGAACCTTTTAGTAATCCAACATATCGTAAATATGAATACTTTTCTCATGAAATAGCATTTGTTGAACATCGACATGAAGAGGCAATAATTTATGGAATTAATGCAAAAAAATATTATCCTGGATTAAAACGTGCCCATTTTAAATACGCAGGGACTAATATTGATTTTTGTAAACAATTATATCGTGCAGGATTATTGACAAAAACACCCATTAAATACAATAATACTAGTATAATCCCAGTAAATTTTGTTAGAACTAAAACCACACCACCACCAAAATTAGAACAAGATATTAAAAAAATTATTAGTCATGGTTTTAATAGTGATGAAGTTTTTTCTTTTGTTGAAGTATACGGTGTAAAAAATAATAAAAAATATATAAGTGAATTTCATATCTTTGCACCTGGACTAAAAAAAGCATTTGAGCTGAAGAAATTATCTAGTGAACAATTTTTAACTGGTCAAAGTGGCGCTATATTTAGCGAGATGATGATTAAAGAAGAGATTAAAAATAATGGATGTATTTTTAGTGATGAATTATCACTTGAAGAAATTAATGTTTATATGAATAAAATTAAAAAATGTGGTATTAAATTCATGGAACGGCTTACTTCAACCAATAATATTAACCCAGAAAATATATAATTTATAATTTCAACATGGAACTCATCAAACAAAATATTCTCGTTAATGGTGCTACCTATGAATATTTTATTTATTATAAATATAAACGTAGTATTTTTATTTCAATCAATAAAAAAAATCAAATCATAGTACGAGGTAGTAAATTGGTTAGCAAGGATAGAACGATTGAATTTATTAAGAAGAATATCGAAAAAATGTATTTTCATCTTAAACAGCGGAAAAGTATGATTAGCATAAAATATAATTTTATAACTTTATTTGATCAACGGTGCGAATTGATGTTTAAAATAGGCAAAAGGAATAAATATTTTAAGCGTAAAAATAATATTCATATTACATACACCAAGGAAAATAAAAAAATTCAAATAATTAAGAAAATATATAATGATGAAATGAGAAAAAATATAAAACTAAATAAAAATATTAAAAATTTTATTTCTTCCTTAAATGTTAAACCAAAAGAAATAGCACACAAGTGATTAGTTGGCAAGTGAGGATATTGTACTATGAGAAATAAAAAGATAGTATTGTCTGATCTATTAACATGTTTTAATCAAGAATATATTGATTATGTAATATTACACGAATTAACACATTTATTGGTATTCAACCATAGTAAAAAATTTTGAGATATTGTTAATATATATTTCCCTAATTATAAACAAATAAGAAAAAATATGAAAAATATCAATGTTGAAAAAAAATAATGGGGCGTCTATTCGGACTTGAACCGAAGAGTGCTTGATTCACAATCAAGTGTGTTAACCAGCTTCACCATAAACGCCACAATTAAATTATAGGTTATGCTATCTCGTTAAAATCATATCAGTAATATATAATATTATTAAATGGCATTATCAAAAAAACAAAAAGCAGTAGTAATTAAAGAATTCTCAAATGATAAAAAAAATACAGGATTAACAGAAGTTCAAATTGCTTTGTTAACTAAGGATATTGCTTCTTTAACACTTCATATTCAGACCTTCCCTAAAGATTTTTCATGCAAAAGAGGACTATACCAAAAAGTTAGTAAAAGAAGACGATTGTTAAATTATTTAAAAAGAGATGACATTACTAGATATCATTCTATTATTAAACTACTTGATTTAAGAAGTTAGTTTGGTATTAGATTTTCTTTTTTTAAGAATAAAAATACTCACCAAAAGAAATACTACTAATGCAATAAATATCACTAGCCATCCTCAAGGACTTGAAAAATAATTGCCTTCTCCACCAAAATTCATTCCAAAATATGAAACAACAACGGTGGCTACACCTATAAGTACAGTAATAATTGTTAGACGCGTAATAACAAGATTAGTTTTTGTGTTTAATTTTGTATCCAAAATTGAAATTAATCGATTAGAATAAAGAAGCATATCATTACTTTGCTCAAATAATTCATGAACTCTTGTTCTAATATTTTTAAACATTAAAAAAATATTGCTTGACATTCCAATATCATTATTGTCTTCGCTGAATAGAGGGATATTCTTTGTTGCTCGTAAGTGTTTCCTGATGTTATATAGATTATTACGATATGCAATAATTTCGTCCAAAAGCGTTTCATCTATTTTGACAAGAACTTTATTTTGTAATGTTTCGATGTCATTTTCATATTTTTCGAGTAATACTGAATTTTCGAATATAAAAGAACTCATAACGATATGCAATCCTTTACTAACAATGTTATCGTTTTTATTTTTAAGCATTTCGCCAATTCTTTTTTCAATGTTGCTATGAAATTTTTTCATAACACTAGACATTTTTTTATTTTTTTTGCTATCATATTCAATGATTAATCAGTTTGAAGAAAAAAATAGATTTATTTCATTTTTTTTCTTATTCTCATCAATTAGTATCAATGAAAGAAAATGATAATTAACATATTTTGTATATCTAACGGTTTCATCAATGATATTAGTTTTTTCTAAATTACTTTCACTAATTTTATAGAATTTCTTAATAATATTGATTTCGCCATCTTGACAAATGACAATGTGTTTGTCGTTGATGTTTTTCGTAAAAAATGCTTTACTCTTTTGCACATCAATTAATTCCTTAGTTTTAAAATCATAAATTTCCATATATATATATATATATTATAATATTTTCTTAATATTCAACAATATGTCTATCTCTTCAATTCTTCTCAACTTTTACAAATAATTTAAGATTTATCCTGCAATCATATATGTTTAAAAGTTCTTTTCTAGCCATTGTCCCAATTTTTTTTATCATTTGTCCACCTTTGCCTAGCATAATTGGTTTTTGGCTTTCTTTTTCGACTGCAATGACAGCATTGATTTCAAAAATATTATTTTCAAACTTTTTGCTCTCAACATATACATATGTGCTATATGGTACTTCTTTTTTTGTATTAAAAATAATTTGTTCTCGTATTAATTCACTAATGACAAAATTATCATCATCTTCATTTTCTTGTAATGGTTGTCTGGTCTTGTTAAGATATTTTTTTATTATTTCTAAAAGTAACGTTATGTTAAAAACTTTTAGTGAAGAGATTGTAAGCACATCGTCAATATTAATCATTCGTTTTATCTCATCAACATATTTATTTTCGATGTTTTTTTTAGCAATGTCTGATTTAGTTAAAACTAATATAACATGATCAGCGTGAAAATCTCGAATAATTTTAATTATTCCTCTATCTTCATCATCAATTTGCCTGGTTAAATCAATTAGTAATAAAGTGCAATCAGCTAATTTATAACTACCTTTTATTTCATTATTCATTCTTTCGTCTAATTTATTCCGTGAGGGATGATACCCTGGGGTATCAATGAACATAATTGATGAACTGTCATCATTATATAAAGCTTTAATTTGATTTCTTGTTGTCTGAGGTTTGTATGAAATAATACTTACTTTTCTCTTCATGATTGTATTTATTAGTGTAGATTTACCAACATTAGGTTTCCCAACGATAGCAACATATCCGGTTTTTAATTCTTTCATGGTGTATAGAAATTATAAATGTTTAACTAATGAAAGATATTTTGACTAGTTTTTAAGAAATAATTGCTCAGCCTCGTAAACCTATTTCTTCTAAAAGAGAGAAATTATCAATAAAAAATCATCACCGTCCACGTCCATGCAAATTAACTGGACTTGTGAACAAATACTCAAATCCAAATTATTCCAATACCACGTACCATAACGATAGGGATATGTGGTCGCATTGTTAACAACATATGCAATCTCATTTGCTATGAAGTTAAATAAAATCATTGAGTTTGAATTTTCTTCATTCAATATTCCTATAAGAGGAAAGTTATCATAGTGAATATTTCATACTACATTTTCATCAAAGGTTATTGTTCTTCCCAAAAGATCATCACCAGTTTTCAAATCACATAAATTTAGTGGAAATTTATCTGGTATTTTATTACAACTACACGCAACTAGAAATGGGGCAATCCACGCCCCCAATTAGAGTGATTCCTAACAAACTAAATCCAATTTTTGTCTTATTCATAACTGGATTATATACCGGGGGGGTCTTTTTTTGGTGTGGTGCAAATCGAAACATACAAATATAATAATAATATGCCGACTTAGCTCAATTGGCAGAGCAACTGACTTGTAATCAGTAGGTTGTAGGTTCGATTCCTATAGTCGGCACCAAAACAACTGTTGGATTTACGCTCACCTTTATAATATAATTAAAGTAATGATTAGACTAAATAAACAAGCTATTATCAATAAAGTTGAAGCAACTCAGATTAAAAATGATGTTCCTCCATTTAAAAGTGGTGATACGG
This sequence comes from Mycoplasmataceae bacterium, assembly GCA_031289655.1. GTDB lineage: Bacteria > Bacillota_I > Bacilli_A > Mycoplasmatales > Mycoplasmoidaceae > Malacoplasma_A. The sequence continues at coordinate 8,340 of JAITPC010000002.1, read as the reverse complement.
TTATTGTTCATTTTAAAATTAAAGAAGGTAGTAAGTCCCGTATTCAAAAATTGGAAGGATTAGTTCTTCGTGTTAGAGGCGGTGGGCTTAATCATACATTTATTATTAGGAGAGAAACTTTAGGAATTAATTCTGAGATAACATTCAATGTTAACAGCCCCAATGTTGTTAAAATTGAAATAATCAAAACCGGTAAGGTAAGAAGGAACTACATTAGTTATATGAGGAATAGACGAGGAAAATCAGCAAGAATTAAATCTGTTAAACGAGACATTAAGACAATTTAATTCGTTGTTTTAATTATTCCGCCGCCTAGGCAAACATTGTTTTGATATAAAACACCAAACTGCCCATTAGCAACTGAAAGTGTAGGAGTATAAAACAAAAAAATTTTCTTATTTTTAATCTCAAATTTTCCCTTGATTAATTTTTGTCGATGTCTAAATCTAATTAGAATGTTTTTATTTTCTGGTATAGCGTTGTTGATTCAATTAAATTCTTCTAATTCACATTTAGTTGAAACTAAGTATTTGGATTTATTTTTTTCATTAACAACATACAAGATATTTTTTTTAACATCTTTTTTGCAAACATAGTATTTAGTATTATTGCCACCTAAATTAAGGTTTTTATTTTGTCCAATTGTATAATACATAATTCCATCATGTTTACCAATAGGTTTTGTTGGCACAATATCTATGATATTACCACTTTTTGGTTTAATATAATTCTTCAAAAAATCCTTAAAATTTCTTTCGCCAATGAAACAAATTCCTGTGGATTCTTTTTTATTAAAAGTATTTAATCCAACTTTTTTTGCAATGTCTCTAACTTGAATTTTGGTTAGATTTCCTAAGGGAAATGTACATTTATTTAATTGGTTTTGATTTAATCAACACAAAAAATAAGTTTGATCCTTGTCTTCATCTTTAGATAATGTTAAATATTTTTTTCCATTCATAATTTTTGTATCAGCATAATGGCCCATAGCAATATTATCGCAATTAAATTTCTGTTTGGCATAATTAATAAATGCATCAAATTTAATGTATTTATTGCATAAAACATCAGGGTTCGGTGTCCGTCCTTGCTTATACTCTCTTATTAGATATTTGAAAACATCATCCCAATACTTTTTAATGAAATCAACCTTATAAACTTCAATTCCAAGTTTTTCTCCAACACTTTTAGCATCATTGAAATCTTTATATGCATTACATTCTTTGTCTTCATTTGCTTTGTGTCCTAAAATGTCATTGTTTAACATACTATCTCAATTTTGCATGAATAGCCCAATTACCCTATAGCCTTGTTTTTTAAGTAAATAAGCACAAACTGAAGAATCAACCCCCCCGCTCATTCCTAAAACTATTTTCTTGATTTTATTTTTTTTTAAATACATTTTTGTAGTCTATTTTTCTTTCGTTTCCGCTTTTCCCTTCATAAATATTATCAAAATCAGTTTTACTACTTTTTGAGTCAAACTCTTTTTTTATTTTTCTTGAAGCATCAATTGCTTCTTTTTGTTCATCATCAATTTCTTTTCCATAAAATTCCCTATTAAAACTTTGTTTTTTAAATAAATCCGGAGAAAAGACACTATTTTGTTTATTGTTTGAAGGAGCGTTATTTTCTTTTTGAATTGATGCAATCTTTTCATTCATCATTTGTTCTCTAACAATTGACTGTTTGCTTAGTTCAATATTACCTTTGGTAACTTCAACTGGTTTTTTTATTTTAAATTCCTTCATTAAATGTTATTAATTTTATTATAGATAGCCTTTGCGTTATCGCCAAAAATAAAAGTTATTTTTTTATATCCTTTCATAATTCCTTTGATCCCGAATTTTTGTTGTTCTCTTTTATCGATATTAACACTATTGTTAATTTCGAAGGTAATTGAATTCAAACTGTGTTTAATAGATCTAATATTTTGTTTTCCACCAACTTTATCAATAAAATCGCTTATTTCAAAATTTATTTTTTTGCTATAGGTTAATTCTGTATTTATATTAATAGCTTTTTTTGCTTTTGTTTTGATAATTGCATAATATATCCCCAGTGTTAAAAAAGATAAAAGCAAAAGTTTGTTTTTAATTTTCATTTTTAATAATTTTTGTCAAGGCTTGTACAGTATCCTCGTCTACTTCGTCTTCATCAAAATCAAACAATTTTTTCGTAATTTTAGATGTTTTATAATCTTTGTATTCATTAATATCTATTTTTTGCTGTTTTGTTAAAACAGAAAACGGTTTAGCATTTTCATTTTCTTGTTGAATATTAAATTTTTCGCTATTTTGTTCATCGCATGAGATAAATAATGAAATTTCATCATTATTATCCAATATATTTTCAATTCCATAAACAAGTTTGATATCATTATTCTTTGAAATACCCTCGATAATTTTACGGGTATCTGAAATTAAGTTTGTTTGCGATTTTGTATTAATTTTGAAGTTTGCAATAACATTAATATTTTGATCGGAAAATTCGGTTGTCGAGAAACTATTTTTTATAGCTAATAATATTTTATTATTTAAATCATCAAAACTATAGGTTTTATCCAATTTTATTAAACAATGGAAAAACTTTTTATTTTCTGTTAAGAAACTTTTAAGGTCATGAAAATCAATATTGAATTCCCCTGCACTTGAAACAATGTCAACGAAATCGCTAATAATGCTCCCAATTTCTTTGTTAGCTTTGTCCATTTGTTCAATGAAGTTAGCATCACTTGATAAAGAAATAATTTTATCATTTGAGATGGCGCATAAACTATCAGAGTTATTTTTGAACTTTTCAAAACTAATGACAGCATTTTCATATGTTTTTTTTCCTTCAATAATATATGAGGGTAATGTAACAATACTTACGGTGATAATATTTTTTTCTTTTGCTATTCGTGCTACTTCTGGTCCTACCCCACTTCCTGTACCCTTCCCAAGTCCAGCAATGATGAATAGAATGTCTATATCAACCATTTTCCTCTCTATATCATCCTTATTTTCTTCGAATGCAGCTTGTCCCACTCTTGGATCGCCACCACTGCCAAAACCATTTAGTTTTTTTTCTCCTATTAGATATAAAGAAGCATTAACTTGGTTCTTTTTAAGTCTAACCAATGTTTTTTTATCAGTATTGAGAGCTCACATATCAATATTGTTTGGTCATCCTCTTAATTTTTCTAAAAAATTAATGATATTATTACCTGCCCCGCCAATACCAAAAATTTTTATTTTAGGTACACCTAATTTTTCATCTTCAACATCAAAGTTAAAATTTACTTTTTTTGTTATGACTGTATAGTTGTTTGGTTCACTACCATCAACATTTATTGTATCGATTATATCTTTTATTCCCATTTATTATTAACCTAATTTTGCGGCTCAAGCTGTTGAAAATATTCCAAGTTTTAATAGAATATTTTTAACAGTTTCTCTATTTTCAATACTATTATCATAATAGTTATCAATGCTATAGATAGTTTCCTTTTCATTCATTAGGATGAATTGGATTGCTTCTAACATGCTATCAATATTTTCATCTTGCATTCAATGATTAGTATTGATTCTATCCTTGGTAATGACACTAAATTTATCAAATTTTAATTTAATATTATGCCTTATTAAATTATCAAAATTGTCATTACCCTTAATAATTATATTATTAAAATTACAATATTTAGTTAGTTGTTCAGTTAACACTTCTGTAAATTCATCAAATCCTTGTTCAAATCCTTTGATTAAACTCTTTTGATTTAATTCAGTATATGATAGGTAATTATTGTCATAGTAGTTTAACAATGGAACCAATTCTTTCACATAACTAGTTGTTGAAATAAATGTTATCATTTCGCTCATACTTAATGTGTTTTTCATTTTATACTTCTCATTTAAAGTATTAAATACATCATTAATGCCGATGTTTAATTTGATTTCTTGATTATTTTGATAAAAATATGTTGCATTGTCATTGACCTTAATGTTAATGTCATTGTTTTCATAAAACATTTGATTTGTTGTAATGCCAAGGATGTAGATACCCAAGTTATTAAATAAATTTAGTATACTTTGATGCTTAACTTTTGAACATAAAAAACTTTTATATGTAAAACTTATATTTTGCCCAGTTTTATTCATTGGATATGAATTATATGGATGCCCATCAATGTCCCATTCAATTATTTTATCAAATAAGGAAATTTCTTCATTTAGTAAATTAGAAATTTTTGTTTTTGTAAATAACTCATTCTTAAAATCTTTGTCGCAATAGCCACTCAATATATTAAAATTAGGGCTTTTGAAATTTTGTACATTAATTTTTAAAAACGGTATGTTAATGACATATCTTTTAACAATAATACCGCTAAAGTCATCGGCATTAGTGATTAATTCAATAACTTTTACTCTCACTTCATTCATATCGATTGTGCTAGAGAAATCACATGTATAGTTAACTTCTCTGCTATCGAAATATAAATATCGCGGTTCATTAATGTTTTTCACATCAATAATTGATAATTTTATTTTATTTTCTTCAAAAGAGACAATGCCTATTATTTTTTTTAAATTATACATTTTTCATCACCCCTCTCAATTTTGCAGATCTTGATCTAAAATTACTTAATATTTCTTGTTCAGCAGGAACAATGGGCTTTTTATTAAGAAGTGTAAAATCTGGTTTAAATATTAAAGGTACTTCTTTAGGAATATTTGACGAAATTAAAAGATTAAAATAATCTTTGACGATTTTATCTTCCAAAGAATGAAATGAAATAATTAAAAGTTTGCCACCTTTATTTAGTAAATTAGGAACTTGGTTTAAAAAATCTTTTAATTTATTAATTTCATCATTTACTTCAATTCTTAATGCTTGGAAATAAACTTTGGCAGGATGTTTTAGTTTTGTCAATTCTTTTTTAGGAAGGACAGATTTAATTATTTTAACCAATTCACTCGTTGAGGAAATTACATGTGTTTTCCTTTCATTGATAATTTTGTCAACAACAATATTAGGATGATTAACATCTCCATATTTTTTAAACATTGAAATTAATTCATGCTTAGAGTAATTGTTAATTACATCACTTGCTGTTTTAGTTTGGTTTTGATCCATTCTCATATCTAAAACTCCATCATTATGATAGGAAAAACCTCTAGTGGTATCATCAAACATTGGGCTGCTAACGCCAAGGTCGGCCAAAATTCCATCAACTTTTTTGATATTTAATGTTTTTAGTATCATGCTAATATTCGCAAAATTGCCTTTAATTATTTTGACATTATTTAATCCAGTAAATTTATTATGCAAATATGAAATTGCCTCATTATCTGTATCAATGCACAACAATAAACCTTTTTTTGATAAAAAATTTATGATGGCTTGACTATGTCCTCCTCTTCCAGCAGTTGAATCGACATAAACACCATCAGCCTTAATGTTCATTAGGTTCATGGTCTCCCTCAACAATACTGGCGCGTGTAGATTATTTATTATGTTCATTGTTGCTAACCCTTTCTGCTGCTTCTTCATATTTAGATTCAGCTTCTTTAGAATATGCTTCAAATTTAGTTTTATTTCATATTTCGATGGTTTTTCCAACACCAATAATCATGACATCTTTGTCAATACTTGCTTTTTGCAATAGATTAACTGGCACAAGAACTCTCTTAGAACCATCCACTTCAACTTTAGAACTCAAACTTAAAAAAACCCTCTGAATTTGTCTTGCATCTCTACTTGTGTTTGGTAACTCTAATAATTTTTCGCTGTATTCTTTAAAATCCTTTTCATTCCTTATTTCTAGACATCCATCGAAGCCAATACTTATATATATTGATTCAGATAGTTTGCTAATAAATTTAGATGGTAGAACAAGCCTATTTTTCGAATCAACGCTATGATTATACATTCCTAAGAATAACATTTTCCACTTTCTCCCACTTTCATACACTTATATTATAGCACATTATTTATTTTGTGTGGGTTAAAATCAATAATATAATTATTGCATGAAAATCTTTTACACCAGTAATCAAGATTTAATGTCATTTGTGTTAAGTGAAAATAAAGAGAAAAACATTAATGCTATTGATGCTAATGACAAAAAGGCTGAACAAATGATATTTTTATTGAATCAGACATCTTTGTTCAATGAAGAACCTAACAATATGTATGTTAACTGTAATTTTTTTAGGAAAATAAAAGAAAATGACTTTGCCAAGATACTTGAAATTAGTAATGGTGCCGTTTTTTTTTATTTGACCAAGGAAAAGGAAAAAATTCCTGATTTTATGGCAAAACATGTAAGTGAAATTCCTAAACTTACGAAATTACATTTGAAAAAAATAATCACCAAGCATTTGCACAATAAGATAATAGATGATAAATTAAGTGAAATGCTTATCGCTTTATCTAGTGCTAACCCTCTTTTATTAAATAATAATCTTTCAAAAATTAATAGCTATTGCATGGATAAGGATGTCATTGTTGAAGAGGATATTAAAAATTTATTATTTGACACAAATGAACCAAACATTTTCATGCTATTAAACAATATTTTGTTATCAAAAATATCAGAAGCATTAAAATTAATGGATAGATTAATCATGGATAAATTCTCGATTCTTGATATTATCAATATTATTAGTACACAATTATTTTGATTAAAAATAATAAAAGTTTCTCTTTTAGAAGGTAAAAATAATTTTCTAATTCAAAAAGAAACAGGATTCACTATAGGACAGATTTTTTCATACTCTAATATTATTAAAAATGTCACATTAGAAAAAATGAATGATTTGATGAATTTTTTGTTTAATTTGGATTATAATATAAAAAAGAATATTGTGGAACCATATACAAGTTTTAAAATATTAATCGTTAAACATGCAAAACAATAATTTAATTAAAATAAAAAAAAATTTGGATGTAGTTTTTAATAATAGTATTCTTAAAGCAAATATTATCAAAGATAAAAATTTACAAAAAGCAGTCGAAACATGTTTAAATATTTATAGTTTTATTGTGAAAAATACAAAAGATAATTATTTTAGTAACTATGTAAAAAATTATGAAACGATAATTAAGAAGAAGTTTAATGTTAAAAACATTATTCTCGGCGATGATGAAATAACCGATCAAATTAATTGATTAAATGTTTATTGCAAAAATCAATATTCTATCGATATATCAACAAACAAAAAAATATCTAACAATACAGAAATTAATGAAAAAACTCCAGAGCAAGCTAAGCGAGAAGAAATTATTTCAAATGTAATCGGAACTAATGTTGAGCCCACAAAAATCATGGAATTACAAAAAAAAATCATGGATTCCAATAGTAAATTAAACAAGGATATTGCTTCTGGAAAGGTGTTTATTTATAAATCTAAACCAAGAATTATACCCATAATTAAGTTTTTGTTTAATTATGTTTTAATTGGTTTATGTTTATCGTTGTTAATCTATTCATTCTTCGGTTATATACTTTGCACAATACACACTAATATTGATTCTGATTGAGTGATCTATTCCTCTGCTTTAATTTTTGCTACATATTTAATATGTTCAATAATATTAAATTATAAAATTAAATTAGCAAATAATGACAATATTAAATATTATTTAAAATGGCAAACAATTATGTTGATTTTGATATTTTTAATTTTCTTTGTTATGATAGGAATGATTGGAGTAACAAGCAGTAATTCCTTTGTAACAATATTGGAAGAAATAAAATTACCGCATAATGATTTCATAAAAGTATCATTATGGTTTAATTTTATAGCCATAATTTCTACTTGTGTTTTTATTTTATGGCTAGTTATTTTAATAATATTGGCTGCTATTTTTAACCCTAAACGAGATGACAAAAAAATTGGTGAATTATATAAAGAATATTTAAAAAATAGCTCTACAATATAGAATATAATATGAATACTTTTCTGACTAGACAACTCGAAGTAATTATTAAACAAATAGCTAAGAAACTTGGTATTCAATATCATTCATATGCCAGCGGATGAATTATTGGTTTAACAAAAAATAAAATTACAAAGTATATATATGGATATAATTTTTTATTGAATTCTGCTGTCGCTAGCAAATTATGTGATGACAAGGCAGCAATTAGTGAAATATTAATATCAAATAATATTCCTTCTTTTCAACATAAATATTTTATGAAAAACTATTATGCTAAGAAAGATGTTGTTGATTTATTCAATAAATTTAAAAATGATGTAGTGGTTAAACCAAATATTGGGAGTAGCGGTAATGATGTTTTTCATTGTCAAAATAGCGAAGTTTTATTTGAAAAAATAGATCTTATTTTACAAG
>JAITPC010000015.1 GCA_031289655.1 Mycoplasmataceae bacterium | reverse complement strand
TTCCGAGACCGTGCGGGTCGGACGTGTACGTGTGTTCGGAGAGTTGCCGACTGTGTTTAACTGTAGTGTATTGACTTTTGGAGTGCAATAAAGTTCCATCGTGAAATAGAACCTACGAGCATGTTACAGTATCATATGATTTAAAATTTTGCTTACCAATTGTTAATTCTAGACCATGTTGACCTAAAGTTTGTAAATATAAATTACTATTATTTAATGGATCTAATTTATTTTTTAATAAATCTAATCCTTTTTCATTATCACCATTTGGAATCGTTGGATCATAACCATCAGCTGCTGTGTTAAAAACATCAACTTGAACTTTATAACCGCCAGAATAAGCAATTCCTAATTTATAAGAGTATGAAAATTGGTCTGTTGTTAAATAAGAACCAACTAACATGGCAATTGTTAAAAAAATAAGAGTAATAATACGAATTAATCATATTGTAAAGCTCTTTTTATCTAATTTTTGCTTCTTAACTGTTTTAACTTTTTTCATTTGTTATTTTTCCACAATAACACCACTCTATTTTAATCATTATTAATTTTATCCTAAAAGGACCAGAATAAATTTATTTTTTATTTTTTTTGTTGTAAACATATCTTTAAAATTATCTAATGATAAATTATTATCAGTAATCCCTTGATTGTTCATAAATTCAATTATACGATTAACCTTTAAATTAAAAATATAAGCACCATCACTAACATCAGTTATTTTACGTGATTTTAAAACATCTAATAAATAATCAGTAACATTTTTAACTGTGATATTTGGATTAATTAATTTAAATTCTAAAGTTTTTAATTCAATCATTTTTATTAAATAATTACATGTTACCTCACGCTGCATTTTATTCACCTTCGACATTTCTAATTATTAATCAAGTTATATTATATATATCTTCTGAAAACCAAATTTATTAAGAGAATTTATTCTTTTTTTTTAATTAATGCTTTTTTCAGTTAAGACTCTCCCTTATTTAGTTTTCAATAAATATCCCTCTTTAATTAAAAAAAGTTCAATAATATTTGTGATTGTTAAAACTGGTTCATTAATAACTTGACTAATTGAATCTAATTCCTTGGGTTTATTTTGAAAAATATCATAAATTAAAAGATAATAATAGATTCTTTTAAAAAAATTGATAACATTCCGTGTATTATAACGACAAAATTTAGCAAGATATTGACATATTTCATTTGAAAAATTCAATTGGTAATTTGTTGATAATTTTTTAATTATCTTACTAAGAAAACGATTTAATAATGGTGTTGTAATTTGATAAATTAATGATGTTGCACCAATAATTATAATTTTAGCAGCATATTCATTATTTAATAAACTTGTATAAACTTGTAAAACATCATTGACCTTTAAATTAATTTCTTTATTAGTAATTAAACTAATTTCAAAACCATAATTATTTGTCTCTAAAATAACTTGATTATCATTAATTTGTTTGACAATTCATTTTAAAGAACTATACATTTTTTCACCTCTTTCTAATTAATGTTTAATATCAAAAAGAGGTTTTTCATTTTTAAAAACTAAAAATTATTTTTAGTAAATTTGTCATTTTAACTAAATCATTATAATTCTTATTTAAAATAGCAGCTTGATTTTCAACTTGAAATAAATATAAATTTTTATATAAGTGTTTATTATCATAACTATATAATGCATCTAAACTTCTTCATTTATCATCTCAATACTTTTATCAGATGAAATTTCATCTTTTAAAAGAATTTGATATAACTCATCATGCTTTAAAATTTCTTCAGTTTGTTTAACTTTGATTAATTCATTTTCGGCATTTAAGAAATTAAATAACTTTTGATTTTGATAATAATCATAAAGATCAATTTGTTTAATATTATTTAAATTAAAATGAATCATTTTTTCTTTTTAAAAAAAAAGTATTTCTGCTTCTAATGAACGACCTAAAATACAAATGTTTTAATTTTTTTCCGGTTAACTATTTTATTAAAAAAATGTGCAAAAGATTTCATTGATGATAATCTTTTATTATTAACTTTTCAATTAAGATGATATTTATAGTTAATTAATTCATCTAATGGTTGTTTAATTAAGTTCTCTTCATTTTTAACTAAATTTACACCAATTAAAAATGGTTTTGCATGAGCTTCTTGGGCATGATCATATAATTCATAATCTTTTTTTGAAATGATAAGCTTCAAAATCTAATGCTAAAACCGGAAATTCAATATTTTGTTTAATTTTTTGTAATTCTTCCTGATTTATTTAACAATAACATCATTAATTTTAGTTTCGTTCATTTAATTTTCTCCTATGATTTACAAAATAAAAATCAAAGAATGGTTTTTATAATTGTGCATTATGATAGACTTGCTGAACATCGTCATCATCCTCTAAAAGAAGAATTAATTCTTCAACCTTTTGTCGATCATCATCATTAACATTTACCATTTGATTTGCTTGCACTAATTCAACAACATCAAATTCATTGATTCCTTTTGTTTGTAAATATTTTTTAACACTCATTAATTTATCAGGTAAAGTTGTAATGATATATGTATTATTTTCAACTTGTAAGTCTTCTGCCTCTGCCTCTAATACTCATTCTCAAACAATTTCATCTAATAAATTGTCTTTTGTAAAAGCAATAATTCCTTTTCGTTCAAATAAATAACCAACAGCATTAGTTTGGGCTAAACTACCACCTTTTTTTGTAAAATAACTTCTAACATTAGCAGCTGTTCTGTTACGATTATCAGTTAAACAATCAACAATTACAGCTACACCATTTGGACCATATCCTTCACAATGTACTTCATCATAATTATCAGTTGTTGTTTCACCACTAGCTTTTTTAATTACTCTTTCATAATTATCTTTTGGCATATTATTAGCACGAGCTTTTTCTAATACTAGTCGTAAACTTGAATTAGACTCTAAATTTGGCCCACCTTTTTTAACCGCTACTGTTATTTCTTTAGCAATTTTAATAAATTTCTTAGCTCTTTTAGCATCTTTTCAATGTTTAATATTAGCAAATTGTGAATGTCCAGCCATTTTGTAACTCCTCTTTAATTCCTTCTAAAATATATTGTAAATACAAAAATGGAGTTTTCAATCCATTTTATATATTTCAAATCTTATCTTGAATTAAAACAAAAATCTTATCATTTTAATATTCTTTATTTATGCTTTACTTTATTAAGTAGAACACGAACTCATGTCTCATGTAATTTAGTTTGACCATTATCCTGATAGATTGGTTTTAATCCCTTTAATAATCAATAATGTAATGTTAATCCCCCACAACCCATAACAATCATGACAAACATTGTATTTAAAAACTACCTAAGTTTTTTTAAATTTTTTGGTAATCATGTTCTGAAGTCAATTGGACCTGGTGTTTGATTTTTCCCATAAAGATAAAATCAGTACCAAAACTAGTAATTACAACATACATAAATAATGCATAGATTAATAAACTTAAACTTGTAAACTTAATAAATTTGGCTTGATATTCCCTTTTTCCATATAAATAAATATAAAAATAAATAAATAAACTCAAAAAATGTGCAAAAAAACTCTCAAAAATGAAATGCTGTAATTGGATTAACTCTAACATCCCCAGATGGTAATAAAATTGATAATCATGAACCAAAAATTGGATAAAATAATGTAATACTAAAGAATTTATTACTTTTTCAAAAAACCATAATAATTGAAAAGATTTGTGTTAATGTACAAAAGTCAAATGGAATAACACCCGTTCAGTTTAAATTATTGCGCTGATATTCAGGAATATAGATAATTTGCATAACTCTTAAAAAAGGATTATTAAAACAATTTGAATACTAACCAAATAATATAAAAAAATGTTATTTTTTGATAAATAAGCATAATATTTTGGAAAACAATATAAAGATAAAGTAATTAATAAACAAATACTCAATAGAATCCAATGTTCTCAACATATAATAACCTCAAATTTCATTAGCATTTGGCAGATTAAATTCAAATGGATTAGCAGAAAAAGGTATATTCAATAACCCCTCTCTCTAAAATAGTTCATAATTTTTAATGAACAAATTTTATACATTGTTTAAAAAAAAAACTAATTAACGCTAACTAGCTTAATTTTTTAATCCCTAATTACTAATTCATTTTGTAAGGCAAAGACCTTATCTGCTCCAACTACTTGATCAACAATTGCTAAAGCAAAGTTAATACTTGACCCCACGCTTGCACCAGTAATAACATTTCCATCAGTTACAGCTGCCATTTCATCGTTATACATTGCTTTTTCCATTCCAGCAACACATCCTGGATAACTAGTAGCTTCTCGTCCATCTAAAATCCCTAAATGTCCTAATATTTGTGGTGCTGCACAAATTGCGGCAATCACTTTCTTATATTTATTAGCATCAATTAATCAAGTTTTTAATTGTTCACATTTCATTAAATTATCAACCACAACTTTACCCCCTGGTAAAATAAATCCTTGATAATCTGAATATTTAATATCACTAATTAATTTATCAGCTTTCACAATAATTTTACTGATGAAGTTACATGTAAATCATTTGTAATACTAATTAAATCAACTGCAATATTAGTTCTACGTAATATATCAGTTGTAATAACTTCTTCGCCTTCTTCAAAACCTTGTGCTAAAAATAATGCAAATTTCATTTAAAAAACACCTCTATTCTCTTTTTAATTATATTATAATTTTATATAATTGTTAAGTAATAAAAGAAAGTGTGAGTAAATAAAGTGGGAATGTTATCAAATTTAATCTATAAATGAAGAAAAACCAATAAAAAACATAAAAAAAACATCTAAAGTTATATGATGATAAAAATTTAATTGTCAATGGTGATGAGAAAGATATTAATGTTAAAGTTATCAAAACATTTCGTGATAAAATTGATAATTTAATTCGTCCTAATTCAATTAATGTTAAAAATGCTTATCTGATTAAAAATGCTCATGCTTTTAATAGTTTTGGAATTTTTTATAAATTAGATATTGTTTTTTGTAATAAAAACTTTAAAGTTATTAAATTAATTCATAATTTTACCAGTCAAAAATTAGTCATTACTATGAAAATAGTTATTTTGTTTATTGTTTAGCACCAGGAATGATTCAATTCTTAGATATTAAAGAAAATGATATTGTTAGAATTACCTAACAAAACTTTTTAATTTTGTTATAATAATAATGAAAAATACCTAAAGGAGAGAAAACAAGTATGGCAATAAAAATGAAATACGGTAGTATCATTATTAGTATTACATTTTCAAAAGTAACGTTATGAATATCAGGATTATGATTATTCATTATGGCAATTTTAAGTGCTTGTGGTGTAAGTGGAACTGTTTTATTTAATGGTAAAGATAACGGTGCTATCATCTTAATTACAACATTTTCATTTATCTTTGTAACTACTTTTGTTAAACATAAATGAGGAAAATTAGTCGCTGGATTTGCTAATCTAGGGTTAGCACTAGCTGGAATTATTGGAGCTTTAATTACTTCAACATGAGTAATCTTTGTCGCTGAATTAGTTGCAATCATTGGTTGTGTCATTTGAATCTTAGTTGGTTGTGGTGTTATTAAAGAAAATGCTGGTAAAACTAAAAAAGCTACCGCAACTTCACCATCAACTGCTGCTAGTTCAACTGAAGAAAAATAAAAATAGCATTATGATAATGCTATTTTTATTTTATTCTTCATTAAGATCAGCACTTTTAGCTGCTTCAATTTCCTTATTAATAACATGTGCTAATTTTTCTGGTTTATTTCCCCCAGTATATGTTTGAACTTTAATACGACGAACTTGATCTTCTAATTTATGTAATAATTGATCAACTGCTCTGTAAAAATCTGGATTTGTAACTTCTGATTTTAAAAAGTTATTTTTCCTGATAATATCAATTGAACATTTGATATGAATTTGATTTCACGATAATATTCAATATCACATTGAACACGATCATTTTCGTTAACTTTATATTTTTCTAATTTGTTAAGAGAATGTTTTAGATGTTTTTCCATTGCATCTGTTACTGTAATGTTTTTACCTCTAATAGTGTAATTCATAATAGACTCCTCTTTTCTAACTACTTACATTATATTACAATTTTGATAGCATTTCCAATGAATCAACTAAAATAGTTTGTTCATTTGCTTTTCATAGCATGATACTTTGCAATATCATTAAGTGGATATTAACATAATCCTTAATAAATGTAAACTAATTTCAGGAAGTGGAAATTTTTATCATAACATTTTTTTAAAAATCACTCTTAATATTAAAAGAGTGATTTTTAATATTTTAATTAACTAAACACGACTGGTTCCATGTGTTTCTTCTTCTTGTATTTCATCTGCATATTTTATTAAAAATGTATCTAATTCTACTTTATGTAATAATTTTTTAACATTGTTAGTTGCTGACTGATACATTTTATATTCATCATAAATTTTCATAACATCTTTAATAACATCACTATGATTATTTAACATTTCTTTCTGTAAATCAACTTTAGTTAATAGCAGTTTTCTTCTATAAATGATATTATTTAGTGATTTTTTGACCATATGAGCAGAATTTCAAAATTATTACATTTACCTGTCTTTAAAAAATCAATTATATTTTTTCGCAGTGAAATATCAGGTTTTTAATTTTCCATTTCATGTTCAATCAGATTTAAAAATTCTGAAATATTGTATTTTTCTTCTAAGTGATTTATTTCACGTCTTTCATTTAAGAAGTGATCGCTTTGTTCAAAGAAATCTTCAACTATCTTTTTAATCTTATAAATTAAATTTATTTTTAATAATTTATTTGTTCTTAATAAAGTATTATCTTGATTATCGTTCGCTTCAAAGGGTAAATCTTCTAATTGTTTATAAATTATATTAAAATTATTCATAATCTTTTCAACAAATTTATTTTTTATAATCTTCTATGTTCTCTAAAATATTCATATCTAATTCTTCAGATTCGATCACTGGAGTAAAAAAAATGTTTTGAATAGTTTCAAAAAAGAATATTTCGTTATAGAAATCATTTTTTATTGATTTCTGGCTTAAATCTGGCATAGTAGTTTCTCCTTATATCAAATAAAAAACCAAAGGATATTTTATCTTTGGCATTTTAAATGTTTGAATTATTTAATTCTCTACTATTATATAACTATATTTTTGAAGTGTTTTAACATAATATTTTATTATTTTTAACCAAAAATAAGTTTGTAAAAAACAAACTATTTTTTTAAATTATGTAACTCTTTTGAAGGAATTATAATTCCTGTTCTTTTGTGATTAGAAATTTGATGTAAATTTTCAATCTTATTATGAAATTCAACTGGAATTTTTTTGCCCAACAAATATTGATCTAATATTTCATATGAAAAACCTAACTCATCTTCATCAGTTTGTCCTTCTCATAGACCAGCTGTTGGTTTACGATCAATTATTTCTTGGTTAACACCTAATAATTTTGCAGCATTTTTAACATATTTTTTTAGTAAATGGATTATTTTTTTTTAATTTATGAGTTTTTACGAATAAATTAGCATATTCTTCATAAATTTTTTGTGAATGACATGGCATTGTCGCAGTTAAATAATTTGTTGGAAAGGTTTTTTTCGCTAATAATGCAACGACAGCTGAATCAATCCCACCAGATATTCCAACAATAAGACCATTACAATTAGCTGCATGTACTTTTTCTTGTAATCAAGTGACTAAATAATCTAAATATTCTTGTAATTTTTTCATTTTTTATCCATCACATTCTAATTCATATTCAAAAATTTTAACCATATCACCAGGCTGTGCCCCTTTTGCTCGTAATATATCAAAGACTTTTAAATCTTGTAGTTTTTTATTAAATAATAATAAATTATCATATGTTGAAATTGGTGTTTTATGATATGCTATAAAAACATCTTTACCTTCAACTTTCCAAATCTCATTTCCTAAATTAATAACATTAACATCTAATTCTTTTTCTTGATATTCATAAACTTTATAATTAGGATTATCGTTATTTTCTTGAATATATAATTCTCATAATGCTTTATCATCATTTATTTTGATTAAGACATTGCCAATTTTATCTAATGGTTTAATTAAATTCTGATTTAAAAGTCCGCTTGTTTCAATAATATCTAAATTTTTAAATTTTGCTTTAAATTTTAATACATTTTCATGAGCATTATCAATATCCATTTTATTGGCAACAATAATTTATTTTCTTAATTCTAATTTATAGTTATATGATTTTAATTCATTTTGAATTTTTAAATAATTTTCACAAATATCCTCTGTTCCATAATTACCAGACATATCAATTACATGCACAATGATTTTACATCTTTCAATGTGGCGTAAAAAATCATATCCTAAACCTTTACCAAGACTAGCTCCTTTAATTAACCCCGGTAAATCAGCGACAACAAATGAATGACCTTTACTATCTTTTGCAACTCCTAATTGTGGGGTTAAAGTTGTAAATGGATAATCAGCAATTTGTGGATTTGCTTTTGAAATCTTTGATAATAATGTTGATTTACCAGCGTTAGGTAGACCAACTAATCCAACATCAGCTAAAACTTTTAATTCACATCTAATTTCAATTGCTTGCCCTAATTCACCTGCTTCAAAAATAGTTGGTGCTTTATTTTTTGAATTAGCAAAACGAACGTTTCCACGACCACCATTACCACCTTTGGCAACAACAAATTCTTGATTATTTTCAGTGATATCACAAATAATGTTATTTGTCGTATTATTATATATTAATGTTCCTAATGGAACTTTAATATATTTATTGGGAGCATTTTTACCATGCATATTTTTAATATCACCTTTTTCACCATCAAGGGCTTTAATTTCACGTTGATATTTTAAATCTAATAATGTGTTCATTCCTTCATCGCCAACAAAAGTAATACTTCCACCATCACCACCAGATGGCCCACCTATTGGAACATATAATTCACGATGAAAAGCAACAGCTCCATCGCCACCCTTTCCAGCTTGTAATTTAATTGTTACTATATCAATAAATTTCATTTGTTTTTTTTTTCCTTTTTAATTAATTCATAAATATATTATATGCAATTCAGAATATTATATATATTAAATTCTTTTATTTTATAAAATAAAAGACACAAAATCCAACTACACCTGAAGCTAAGATAACTCAAAGAACATTTATCTTCTTATATTTTAAGAAGATAAATAAAGAAATGAAAAAAATCAACAATAAAGTAAATACTTACCTTTAATATTTCAACAAGATTACCATGGATAAAACTATAACTACCATTTAGTTTCATGCCATGATAAATATCAAAATTAGCAATTGAATAAATTAGTTCAAGCATTAAATATAATAAAATAGCTATCACCGTTGGCTTTAATAATTTAGCAATATATTGAAATTTCTCACTATTACTATTAATTTGACAATCAACCATAACCATAATAACTGTTGCTGGCAAAGTAATTAATAAGTATGATGCTAAAACCATAATGACAGATATTCCAATATTATATTTTGAAACTAAAATTGCTAAATATTCTCCCATTTTTGTCGAAATTGGACCAGGTGTTACAGATGCAAAAACTAATCCTCAGTTTCAATCCGTTGCACTAACTAAGTCATTTGCAACTGCTGGAGTTAAAATCAAAATAAATAACGAATGAAAAATCACATAAAATACTTGTCCACCACCAAAAGTAGTGATCCCAACTAATAAACAAACAACTAGATACAAAATTAATGTCATTAACATTATGTTTTACCTCGTTTTTTAATTATCATTTGATAAATGATTAAACTAACAATAATCATAACAATAATAGCAATCGCTGGAATATTGTATGGTGATGGCACAACAATTAAAAAAATTGTTCAAACAATAATAATTGGCAATGAGATATATAAAGTTATTTCTTTTTGTGATGATTTAAACATTTTAATAATTAAAGTAAAAATTAAAGCTAAAATAACTGGCATAATTGCTAATGATAAATATGCTAAATATAGACTTGGCAATACTTCTTGTAAAACAACTGTTAAGACACTAATAACAATTGTTAAAGGTAAATTAGCAATAATAGAAGCAAAAATTGCTCCTCTTCACCCACGAATATGATATCCAATCATAGCAGGCACTTGAATAGTTGCAGGGCCTGGTAAAGCATTAGAAAGAATAATCATTTTATCAAAGTGCTCTTCAGTAATTCATCCACGCTTTTCAACAATTTCATTAAGAATAACTGGTAACATTGCATTACCTCCACCAAAACCAATAAAAGCAATTTTGATAAAAACTCAACAAATTCTTAACAACATATGTGGTTGTAAAATATCTAAATATTTATGATAAATTTTAATTTGTTTATGAACTAAATTCATTTCTTTTTTTATTGTTTATACAGAGAAACACAAAAGCCCTATTAGATGCTAGTAAGGAAGTTGGTCTGGAGGTGAATCCAGAGAAAACTAAGTATATGTTAGCATCAAGGTGTCAGAAGGCAGGACAGAGGCAGAGCATAAAGATAGGGAATAGGTCCTTTGAAAGCGTGGCAAAGTTCAAATATCTGGGAATAACACTTACAGATCAAAATTGTATTCATGA
>JAITPC010000016.1 GCA_031289655.1 Mycoplasmataceae bacterium | reverse complement strand
CTTTAAGTGCAACTGACAGAAATCCATTTTATAATAGTTCAGTTAATTTTGACTTTGTAATTGGAACATTAACACCACTAACGAGCGCCATTACTAATACTATTTCATCGCAAACCTATATTAATATTACCGCACAAACCAGTCCTAGATCTTATTTACTAAACCAATTCATGCTTCAAAATCCAGGATTAAGTATTAATCAGTTAAATATTGATAAAATGGATTTTAGCAGTAGTAGTTCTCAAAAAGCAAATACTGGAACTATAATTTTTAGTGCTAAAACTGGTTCGATGTATAGCGGGAGTGTCACTAAAACTTTTAGTTTAACTTTTCCAACTTTTAATATTAGCAATTTTGCTTATACAGGCGCTACTCAAACTTTTACCGCTCCACAAGATGGATATTATGTATTGGAAGCTTGGGGTGCGGGTTCTAGTGGCAGGAATGGATGAACAACGAAAGGCGGTTATGTTTCCACCAACTATTATCTAAAACAAAATCAAAAAATATATGTGTATGTAGGGGCTTTTGGAGAACACACTAGCGGTCTTTATAATGCCGCACCAAATACCGGTGGTTCAACTGGTGCAGGTGGAGGTGCAACTGATTTTAGATTAGTGCCAAATAATAATACAACATACACCAATGGGTGGTCAGATCCAATATCATTAAATAGTAGAATAATGGTTGCAGGCGGAGGTGGCGGGAATGGATGGTCTACCGGAGCTGCTGCAGGTCAAGGTGGAGATGCTGGTGGAATTATTTCCTTTCCCTCAACATCCAATCCCAGTGTTCCTGCCACCCAAACTTCCGGCGGAACGCCAACCAACCCTGAAATAAATCATTGAGGTTCTTTTGGTGTAGGCGGATATGGAGATGGAGGTTATGGTACAAGTGGGCCGGGTGGTTACTATGGAGGTATGGGCGCTTCATTCAGGAATTATCGTATTGGTTCTGCTGGCGGCTCTTCATTTGTTAGTGGAATGAATGGTTGCATTTCGATTGCCAATCCCCTAACTGATATTGCTGCAAATCGAACTCCTAAAACTACAGGCAATATCTCAACGTTAGTACTTCCAGATGTTGAAGGACAAAGTAGAGAATGAATACCCGAAGGATTTATAATGATTGATGGCAAGAATACAACTGTTCAGCCGAACAATACAACACTAATAGGCAATTCGACTCCTTATGCTAGGATTAGTTGAATAAATTAGAATTGTTTCTATATTATAATATAAACAATGGAAAAAGCAAATAAAAAAGTAAAAATTTTATTTTCAATATTGGCAGTAGCAACAGCAATGAGTTTAATAACTTATTCATTGGCGGAAAACTACTTATTTTTACCCCAGGCAAATGAAAATAAAACTAATCAAGAAGAAGCAATTGCTCCAACAACAGCTCCAGCTGCTTTAGATCAAACATTGGTTTCAGCAAGGCTCGCTAATGATGGCGGTTATTCTGCTAGATTAGAAGTTCCCACAACAGATGGTACAATTACTCCCCAAACTCCAGTTAATTGAATTTCTTATGATACAATTGATTTTATCAATGTTGCTTCCCCTGATATTTATTATTCTCAATATACTAGTTCAACAGGGAATACACCAATTGGTGGGATCACAATGTTGGACTTTAACAATGATTCAATTACCCCAACAAATTTGATTACCCCGGGTTATTATACTGATGCTATCACTAATTCACTTAGTAAAATTACAACAATCAATGTTAATGATAAAAGGTCTGGCACACCAAGCCCGTTAAACGAAATTGGATATTATTCATTCAGCGGTGATGCAAGAATATTTACAAATAATGTCCCTGGCGCTAGTAATTTTCATGATTATTATCTTCTTCCAAACGGAACTCCTGCCCCAGCTTTTTCTTCATTACGCGATGTGAAGTTTAATACTGATGGCAGTGTTATGAACTATGCCAAAATTAAAGTTATCCACGCCGGTGCTTTTAGCAGGGCAACGAATTTAAATGAGGTTGATTTTAGTAGCCACAATGAAATTACTTATATTGATGAACCATATGGGCCTAGTCCGATCCAGGTGGTTGATTTCGCTATAGATCCCACTAATGTCCCAACGCCGATATATTCTTCTACTGGCGGAGACTATGCAACAAATATTGGTGTTTTTGAAGGTGACACTAAACTTACAGGAATTAATTTATTTCAAAGACATTGAGGTGAGTATGGTGCACCAACTGGAAATTATAATGAAGCGACTTTAAAAAATATCCCTGCAAGATTTTTTACTAATGATGTGGCGTTAAATTCTTTTAATGTTCACAACAATGATCCATCATATAGTTTATTTTTGCCCAACTCTGTTCAATCAGTTGGAAGTTA
This sequence comes from Mycoplasmataceae bacterium, assembly GCA_031289655.1. Lineage (GTDB taxonomy): Bacteria > Bacillota_I > Bacilli_A > Mycoplasmatales > Mycoplasmoidaceae > Malacoplasma_A. The sequence continues at coordinate 33,030 of JAITPC010000016.1, read as the reverse complement.
TGCGTTTTATCGTGTTGGTTATACCAATGGCAGTAAATTGTCCTTATATTTCCCAGAGCCTAATAAACAAATTGGCCAATTAGGAATCGAAGAATGTGCTAATGATATTTTTGGAACATATGATGGAGCAAATACATTCAAAATTAGCGATATATATTTACCCGATCCAAATCCGAGTCAGAATTTTTTAATTGGGTTAAAAAATAGTTTGAGTAAGTTTTCTGTCGGCAAAGATTTAACGTTACATGTGCCATTCGATTTTAATTCAAGTCCAAGCGGAAGTTATGATATCAATAATGCAATGTATTCTACTTATTGTAAGGCAATCGATCCAACCATTAGTACAGCTCCTTCTTCTCAAACTTCTTATTTTAGTTGAAAATATATTGCCCCAACTAGTTATGAGTTTGAAATACCTTCCTCTATTCCTTCTACTTATGCTGGCGCTACTACAGACATCCCAACTTATCTTTTTGGCGATCCTGGATCATTTGATGGCGCAAACATTATAAAAATAACACCACTTCCACATAATGCTTATATGCCCGCAAGTGATTTAACAATTCTTTTTAATCAATCAAGTAATGACGGCGTAATTGCAATACAACAAATTGCATTAAGTGATCAAGGTGTCAATTCAGATAAGACTGCTAAACCAGATGGTTGAGGAAATAGTGATGAGGACGGTAAGTGATTGATTGCACCAAAATATACTATCTCTACACCTTTTTCAGCCGGAAGTAATGATAGTGTTATTACATTAACCCCAGGAGTAAATTCCATCTATTTAAATAAAAAGATATATGCTAGTGATTCGATCAATTTAGATTTTTGAAGTGTTAAATTTGGCAATATTACTTATACTAGCTCTGTTTTCCAGGTTGCTCAACAAATGAAAGCAGGATCAACTGCAAGTGATACATTAGCAACTGCTACTTTTAGTCCAAGCGTTCAGCCAACAATCCACGCGCTAGATTTATCTCAGTTTGAGACAAAAATAATAAATGCTACTTATTATCCTGATGGCAAGACATCTGCTCCTGTTCCAGTTGGATGAAATAGTATTATTGGAGTCAGTTCTTCTATCAGCGGTGACTTAATTAATGCAACTCCAGTAATCACAATTCCTGCAATTCCAGATATTTCGTTATGTGGTTTATACACTTTTGCCATCGCCTGTTCTCCAATCGATGATTCTAATAAAACATCAATTACTAATAAAACATATTCAATTAATTTATGGCAGATTTCTGATATGAATGTTAATGCAACATCAACTGATTTTCAACAAGGGTTTTCCGATAGTGTTTGATCATTAACTTACTCATATCCGGTTCCTATTGTAAGTTTTATTTACCAAAATGGTTTTAAACCAGTTGGTAGTGGAACTGGATATCCAACAGATAATTTTGCTCTTAGTTATACGGGTTCAACACCAACACTTCCAGCATCAGCAACTGCTACAATTGCAGCAAATGCTTTAACACTAGGAGGAACTTGATATTCTGATGGCACCTCTAAACAATATACATTCACGACATCAGTTAGCGCTAGCGATGATGCCTCAATTTATAAAAGCCAATTATACACATTGGAAGTTGGTCCGTTGTCAGATCCAACAATTTCATTTTCATCAAACACTGGAATAACTGATAATATTTTATGTTCTAACCAAACTGGTGGTGAATTAGGAACAAAGATATATTCTTTCAATTCAGGAGGTCACCCTTCATTAGACCCAACTTTTGAAATAAAAAATAGCAGGGGTTCTGTGGTAAATATTCCAACAACATTATTGGAATTAGATTATACGACTGATTCATCTGCCCCAACATTTAAATTTCATAAAAACGATTGAAGCAGTGTTAGCGCTGATGTATATACCATTACTTTAACATATACATTTAGTGATGCAACTGCTCCAAAATCTACATCCTTTATTTTTACTGCTTGAAAACTTTCCGGTATTGATGTTACATCGGGTGATTCTTTTGACCCGATGCAAGCCGGATCAAGTGATACAGGTACAACAACTTGTAACGCAACTTTAAAATTTGAGCCATCATCTTTTGATCCTTCTAAACTTTCAGATTTTACATTAACCTTTAATTGAACAATAGTTGCCAAGGATACTTCAAAGCAAACTTCTTTAGAGGACCTGGTTGAAATAACTGGCACAACATCAGTTGCGACATTAAGTGTAAAAAATTTAAGTACTACAGGAGAAACTGAAGCAGGATGGACACCAATTGAATTTGATACATCATGCAGAGTCATCATTAATGATTCATTAGGTGGAAGTACTCAAACACTTACTTCAAATCCTTTCAAAAGTTCGACATCCAATGTAATAACTCTTTGATGGTATGATGCTACAAATATTATGATTACTAATGATAATATTGATAAATTTACCATTGGAAATAATTTAACCGGAGGAAAAGTTAATGGTGTTTATAGTTTGCCCGATCCTGCTAGTTTTTCAGTAAATTTAGGAAAATATGGAACTGATTATTCTGTCCAATGAGATATCGACGTGGTTAATTCTAGTGGTAGTACAATAACTGGGTTTAAAATTACAACAGACACTAAAGGTGATGGCACTGTTTCATGGCCAGCAGAGGTGGCAGTTGATATTGAAACATATACAATTACACCAAAAATTACATATACAATTATTGAATCAGGAGCAACGTTTTCAAAAACTAATGATGGTTCCGCTTCTATAAAAATACAAATTTTTAATAATGACAATTATCCTGTTTCTGGTCCAACTGTCGATTTGTTAGGTTTTACAGCAGGAGGAGTAATTATGAATACCGACGGGAGTTATACTACTGGATGTCTATGGGGCGAAAAACAAACTATTAGCGCAAACTTTGAAATTAATGATACCAATGCTGAATTTAAAAATGCTCACTATTATGGACAATTATTAAAAAATGGACAAGCATTTACGAATGATTATTTAACAGTAAATGTTTTACAAGTTGGTGATATTATTCATTTTTCCATTTATTATGCCAAAGATAAAGCTCAAGGATTTACACCTGACGATCCTAATTTTGCAAAAAATTTTGATTATCAAATTCAATTATTGGCAAATGTTGAAGGTCAAACAGGCTTAGCTGTGTATACAACTGATATTAAAAAGCCAATTCATTCATATACAATTAGTCCACAAACTTTAACAGCTACTTACATTGATGAAAACGGTACCAACGTCAATAATGGAGATAACGTTAAGTGACATGCTGGCGAAAATGATTTTGTTAAACCTTCTTTCACATTGAAAGTTGATCCAAATCATTTCGATCCTAATACAGCTAAAAATACAACTGCAATAAATTGGATTTATCAAAAAATAGCGAAAAATATTAATACAAAATTAACAGTTATGCAAAATGGTAAGTCAGTTGCTTTACCTGAGGGTATTGAATTTGGTTTAAATAAAGATTACACTACTGATAATTTCGGTTCAATTGGTTTAAAAATTGATATAAGTAAATTTTCGAAGGATGAACTTAAAAAATATTATGGATTATACACTATTAATGCTACTTATGAAATAAGTTTTTATGGTTCATCAATTACTCCTATTGCATTTACTTTTGGTTTTAATGTTGAAATATCCGGCCCAACTAACCATGGTTCTGTCGGAGCTTTAATTGGCGAAATTATTGGTGGAATTGCTGGCGCGATTGGTATTGGCTTTGTTGCGAAAATTTTTGTTAATAAGGCTAGAGCTAAAAAATTGCTAAAAGAAGATGAAGAAGATGGCACAGTTTCCTCTAAGTCGAAGAAAGGGGATAGTGGTACAGGATTTTAATTATGATGAAATATAGTTTTTTTAATAAAGAACATCAAAAGCATATTGCTAAATTGCATGATAAACATGCGGGCAAGGTAGATTTAAATAAAGAAAAAAGAATTGTGCATATTTGCTTTATTGTTGCTCTAGTATTAGCTGTTGTTTCGCTATTCATCACTACTTCTTGTGGATTAATTGTTTCCTCAAATAATTTCCAAAGCCTTAATTTATCAGGTAAATTTATGGGATTTTATGCATTTGACGCTAACAATCATCCATATTTACATTGAGTTAGTTATTTAGATGTGGTAATCATATTGCTAATGGCTATTTCATTGGCAATAGGATTATTATTAGAACATGAATGAAAATTTAAATTATCTAAGCATAAATTAACTTATTTTTGTTTTTTTCCATTTTGCATATTTGCTTTTTTTCTTTTTATTATTTTAATATCTTGTGGTATTCCAACGCAGTCTGTATATGTTTCTCCTTTGGGTGGAGTATATTCAACATTTTCATCTTTGTTGACAAGGTTTATTGTTTCTCCTGATGGTGTTTATTCAAATATTTTCACACCATTTGGATGAATAATGTTATTTTTTATTATCTTTTTTATTTGTTATCAAGTTAAAGTTACTACCGCTTATATTTATGAAACTTTTCAGAAATGAGGAAGTAATAACAAATACATTTATAACAAAAACAATGCGACAGCAGTTTTGTTAAACAAAAAAAGATTTATGTTTAATATGTGTGTGATTGATATTGTCACAATGCCAGTGATTATTTTATTCATTTATGCCATATTATTTAGTTCACCAATACATTTTGATGCGGCATCAAAAATAACTATCATGTATGTTTTTCTGCCATTTATGTGTCTTGTATTTATTGGTTCATCAATTGCATTGCTTGTTTGAATCAACATACACAAACATATAGTTAAAAGATATATATGATTTGATATTTTAGCAATTGGCTTTGGTGGAATTGGTGCTATGATCGGTGGAACAAATTTGTTAACAGATTATTGATATGTTACTGATTTAAATAAAAAGCAAAATGTTAATTAGCAAACCGAAATATATTAGGAAATATGATTTCCAAAGATATTTTTATCGTAATAAGGACGAATGATTTTGACCAACAACATTAATCACCGATTATCTTAAAAATTTAACAAAAAAAGAATTAGATTACGAGGAAGATGAAGAAAATGATGAAGAAATTGACAGCTATGATTTTTTTAATGATCAAAAGCAGAACAATGTTGATTTAGATAAAAACGATCCTAAAATATATGAAGGAAATAAAATTGATAAGGAATCTAAGCAGTTTATGAAAGATAAATATTTAGATTGCATTGCATTTGATTTTGATCAACATGATCAATATAAATTTAATAATGAGTCAAGTTATCAAAAAACGATTGAATTATTAAAGGAAAATGAGAATATTATAATTTTTCAACCTACGTTTCTTTATGACAATAAAGCAATTGCTAGACCAGATGGTTTTGTTAAAAGAAATAATCATTTTATTTTGATCGAAACAAAAGGAACGACGACTATTAAACTTGTTCACTTAATTGATATTACTTATCAAGCATTAATTATTAACCAAACTATTAATAAATTATTTAAAAATAATATTGATGAATTTAAATTGTGTTTTATAGATTATCGTTTTAGTGAAAAAAATGACATTGGTTTTAAATTTAGTGAATACGCATGTTCAAGCAAGTCTGGTTTTAAATTTAAAATGGATGATAAAAAAATAGATAAATATAGTGATGAATATATTGAAAAAACAGCATCTTATAAAGATGCAAGTGTTAGAGGAATAAAATTCAGTGATCTTATTTATCAAAAAAACTTTATTCCTTTGATAAAAAATAAAAAAAATGGGAATATTGATAGCAAATGAAAGGATTTTTTTAAAAATTATGAAATGATGAAGAATAATTTTGATTTAATTATTGAAGAATTATTCAATGCAGATATCGATTTACGTCCTCAATTTAAACCAAGTGAAAAATACAAGAGCTGAATTAAAAATAATGATTACTGACCCAATATCAGAGATTATTATTTAAGTCGTAACGATTTATTTCATTTTCATTATTCAGGAAATTTAGTTCCTTTTAAAAATGCCATTAAAAGTTATATGAATCATGATAATTATGAAAATTTTGTCAATATTATTTCAATGACTAAACCACTTAAAGCTTGGAAAAGATATTTGGCATTGATAAAAAAACATAATTTTGCACTTGGTGGTTTTGATCAATCTGCAATAAGCACATTTAACATGATTAAACTTCATGATAAAAAGGTATATTTTGATTTTGAATCAATTAATTTAGCAACAAGGGTTATTGACAATACTTTACCATTTATGCAAACAGTAAATCAAGTATCAGTAATTTTTGACCATGGTGATAAAAGAATAAGTGAATCAAACAATTTGGTAATAGATCCGTTAAAAATGACCTTAGATTCATATAAACAAATTATTGATGCTATTATGCCATCAACCAATTTGAAATTGTGCGATAAATATTTATATATCGTTTATAATAAAGGATTTGAGAAAAGTAGATTAGAAGAAATGAAAATGCTCTTTAATATAAATCATAAAACATATGCAACAGAGTATGGATTAAAGATTGATATCATCATTAATAATATTTTTGATTTGGCTGATTTATTTAATTTACAAAAAGAATCAGCAATAGCAATTGAAAAAAACCATGGATTTTATTCTATAAAAAAGGTTTTGCCAATTGTTGAAAAATATTACCCGGATATATTTAAAGCAACAAAATGTTTGGATTATAAAACATTAGAAATGATTCATAACGGGACAGAGGCACAAAAAGAATCCACCAAAAGATTCTTTAATATTATAGATGATAATGAGTGAAACAAGATAGCGAATAATCTTAAAATTTATTGTGAAAATGATGTTCGAGCAATGATTGCTGTTGAGTATATGATTGGTGAAATAGTTAAAACTAAATAACACCACAATTCCCCCCCCCCGGTGTATATAATCTAGTTATGAACAAAACAAAAATTGGATTTAGTTTATTAGTAATTGCTCTAATTGGGGGGGGGATTGCCCTTTCAACAAGTTTAGTTAGTTGTGGCAAAACACGATGGTATCCATCGAATGCGATTGATTTGGATCAACTTGAAGTAGGAACTAATTATAAAAATTCTACTTTATACTTTAATCTTAATGGACTAGAAGAAACGTTTAAGGAAAGTAATACATCAATCAGTTTTATTTTTGGAGAACCACACGAAGATGAATCTACCACTGATTGTTTTATTCTTAATATTACGATGAATGGTGAGGCACCTGAAATATGGTTTAATGTGTGAAGTGATCAAGGTTTTTGAGGACAAATGATAACTAATGGGTGAGCTTGGGACGAATTTTTCACGGGTAAATTAAAAATAGATTTCGAAGCATATCAGTATGAATATTATTGTTTTAAGGAATGTATAGATAATTGGGGTTCAACAAATGGTTTACTTTCTGATTTTGTAAAAATTGCTGTTAAGAACAATGCTTTCCCTAGTCTTAGCGATATACACATTGGGACCGATATATCTAGTAAAACATTAGTATTTCCCACTAGTAAGAATTTTTTATCTGATAGTATATATTCTGAAATGGATGCCAATGGTCATGGCGTAACGTTGTATTTTGAAAATTCTTATGCAATTGACCTTAATCTCTCATCCATCCATTCTGATCCTACTAATTTTGAATATACATTATGATTTTGGGATTGGTACGAATATGAATGGATATATGTAGATTATTTTTATTCATATTCTGATTACCTTGAAAGTGGAGAGACCTCTGGCTGAAAATATCAATATTATTCTTTGGTGAATAATGGGTGAATTTTGAATCAATTGCTCGGTGATGATTCTGTATTATTATCACTTTCTTATTTTCCATTCAATTCCACTTTGGTAGCCTAAACTATAGACTACCAATATTATAATAATATTAGTATAATGAAAAAAAATGCTACAACTTTTTTAAATAAAAACTGCCCCTGTGCTAATAAGCAATGTCCATTGTGAGGCAAATGTGTTGAATGCAGAAAGGCAATGAAAGCAGAAGGAGTTCCTCCTGCCTGCGAACAGTAAAATAAAATGGCTGATAACATTGTTGAATTCAAAAATGTAATATTTGGTTATAACAAAAATGTAATAAACATCAACAATGTTTCCTTTGAAATTAAGGAAAATGAGTATGTTTGTGTTATCGGACACAATGGCAGTGGGAAAAGTACCATTTCAAAATTATTAGTAGGATTAGAAAAACCTAAAAGTGGCGAGATTTTTATAAATAAGCAAAAAATTACTGACAACAATATTCATTATATTATGAATAATATTTCTATTATTTTTCAAAATCCTGATAGTCAATTTGTTGGATTAACTGTGGAGGACGATATTGCCTTTGGTATGGAAAATCATAATTTTCCACAAAACAAGATGAAAAAAATTATTGATGTTGTTACAAATGCAGTTGGTATGAATGAATTTTTGACTACAAGTCCTAATTTATTAAGTGGCGGTCAAAAACAACGTGTGGCAATTGCAAGTGCTCTAGCAATCAATACGAAAATTTTAATTTTTGACGAATCAACCGCTTTATTAGATCCAAATGCTAAGGAAGATTTAAAAAAACTAATGTATACACTTAAAAAAGATTATGGCAAAACAATAATTTCTATTACACATGATATGGAAGAAATTACTAAAGCAGATAAAATTATTGTTATGTCTAAAGGCAAAGTGGTTAAAATTGGCACTAGTGATGAAATGTACTATGATAAGGATTTTTTAACAAATTTAAATTTAGATGTTCCTTTTATAGTTAATGTTTTGATTGAATTAAATAAACGTAATAAAAAAGGCCAATATAAATTAACAGCTAACGTAGAGGAGGCTGTCAAACAAATATGTCAAAAATAATCAATACAGCTATTGAATTAGAAAATTTCTCTGTAATTTTTAATGAAAACAAAAAGCAAAACATCTTATTAAAAGATCTTAATTATAAATTTGAAAAAGGAAAGATTCATTATATTATTGGACCAAGCGGTGCTGGTAAAACTGTTTTAATTTCTCATTTTAATGGTTTGATGACCAGTAAATATGGAAAGATTAAGATTTTTGATAAGTTGATTAAAACTAGCAAACGTGGTAAAGTGAAAAATGTTAAACAAATTAGGAAGCAAGTGGGATTAGTTTTTCAATTTGCTGAATATCAATTATTTAAAACTACGATAGAAAATGATATTATTTTTGGTCCACTTAATTTTAAGGTAAAAAAAGAAGAAGCAAAAAAACGTGCTAAAAAATATCTTAATAGCGTTGGACTAAATGAAACATTTTTGCAAAGAAATCCATTTGAATTAAGTGGCGGTCAAAAAAGAAGGGTAGCGATTTCTGGTATTTTAGCAATTGAACCAGAAATTTTAATTTTTGATGAGCCAACAGCTGGTTTAGACCCCCAAGGTGAAAAAGAAATGATGGAGATTATGAAGAATATAAGGGCACTTGGTAAAACGGTAATTGTTGTTACTCATTCTATTAATCAAGCAATGGAAATAAGTGATAATGTTGTTGTTATTGGCAATCAAAAAATATTAAAAGATGGAGATATTTATGATATTTTTAATGATAAAAAATTAGTTGAAAGTATGAATTTATCTGTTCCACACATTTATCAAATAGTTGATATGCTAATTGTCAAGGATAAAAAGTATAAAAAATTATTAGAATTAAAACCAAAAACAATTGAACAACTTGCAAATGATATTAATTTTTTGAAAGGAAAACATGAAACAAAATAAAAATTTTATACAACAAATCCATCCAGTAATTAAAATTTGTATTCTAATATTTCTGATTGTTTTTATTTTTATAATTCATTCATTTTTTTGTTATTTATTATGCTTTGGACTAGTGATGGTTTTATGATGTCTATCTAAACCAAATTGACAAAAAAATAGTTTTATTATTTTTTCTTCATTATTGATGTTTTGTTTAGTTTTATTGATAAATTGAATCTCTGTGAAAACACCAAATATCGCTATCTTTAATTTCGATAAATTAAATTGGTGAGATAGTAAAAAAAATGATTTTTTGCCATTTTATCCTGATTCTAATTTTGAATATTATTTGAATCCAATTTGAGGTTGCAATTTTTTTGGTGGAAATATTGATAACAGTTGAGGCAGTTTTACTAGTGGTGATACTTTCTTCATTGGCAATTATTCAGAAGCCTATAAACAAGCGTCAGAGCATCATGCGGTGGGATGAGATTTTATGCTATTGAGTGTTAAAGAAAACGGACATATGATATGACGATATATTGAATATCAAAATTTTTGATATACATTCTCCTTATCTAACGTTGTTTATGCCGGAAATATTACTTTTAAAATTTTATTATTGCTAATTACAATCACATTATTTATTTCTTCAACTGATGATGTGGCTATGACTTATGGAATAACGACATTAATTTCACCATTAAAAATTTTTAAATTACCAGTTAAAGAATGAGGAATTATCATATCGTTGACAATAAGGTTTGTACCAACACTAGTTGAAGAAAGTAAGAGAATTTTAAATGCACAGGCCAGTAGGGGAGTTGATTTTAAGAATGGTAATTTTAATGATAAGGCAAAAGCAATGACATCCTTAATTATCCCTATGTTCCTACTTTCATTTATTAAATCAAATGAATTAGCTAATGCAATGCAGGCAAGAAATTTCACGACCGATACTTTTACAACAAAGTATAAAACTTATAATTTAACCTATAAAGATTTTATATTATTAGCTTTTGTTTTCATCTATTTAGGTTTATTATTGATGTTTGTCAATCAAAATGTTTTAATCGGAAATTTAGGTTTATTAGACTTGCAATTGCTATATGGAGTTTAATTATAAAGTAATTGTTTCTTATGACGGCAAAAATTATCATGGGTGAGCGAAGCAACCCAATCATGTTACTATTCAAGAGGTAATTGAAAATACATTGTCTAAAATATTTGATAGTAAAATAAGAATTAATGGTAGCGGTAGAACTGATGCTTTTGTACATGCCAACAATCAAGTGTTTAATTTTAAAGCCAAAAAAAAATTCGCATCAGTTCAATTGCTGAAATCTTTAAATGAAATGCTACCAAACGATATAGTGGTTAAGGACATTGAAAATGTTAATAATAAATTTCATGCACAATTTAATGTTATACTTAAGGAATACGTATATTGAATATCTTTAGATAAAAATAATGTGTTTTATAACGATTATGCATTATTTCATAATAAAAAAATCAATATTAAAAAAATTAAAGAAGCGAGCAAATTATTAATTGGAAGGCATGATTTCCTTTCTTTTAGTATTAGTGAAAATGAAAATACTGTTAGAGAAATTAAGACAATCAAAACAATTAAAAAAAATAATTTTATCATCATTAGCGTTGTTGGCACTGGATTTCTAAGAGGAATGGTGCGAATGATTGTAGGAACACTATTAGACTATAGTGATGGCAAAAAAACAATTAATGATATAAAAAAGTTATTATTGAATCCTAAAAAAGGAAGTGCAATTACCAAAGTAAAAGCTTGTGGTTTATATCTTAATAAAGTTAAATATTAGTTAATAACCTTGTTTTTCTCCTTGTTTTTGATCAAACTCACTATAACTAGCAACAATAAAAATGATATTGTTTCGCTCATTGTAACAATTAAATTAAAAATATTTTTATTATATAAAATACATGTAACCAATAATGGCAGAAGATATATAAAATATTTAAATAATGATAATAAAAAGAAAATACTAAATCTTTTGAAAGAATTAAGATTATTTTTAATTTTTATTAGTTTTGAAGTATGATCGGTAATGTATATATATAAGAATCCAAATGGGATAAAAAGCAATGAAGCATAAATAATATTGTATTTTCTTAATATTAATCCAACAATTAAAGTTATTAATAAAAATACAATGTTTAATATTATACAACATACATATAGATTTTTAATAAAAAAACTACTTTCAAATTTTGCTTTCATATCATTAGGATTATAATTTAATTATGTTCCGTTAGCTCAGCTGGTAGAGCAAGTGACTCTTAATCACTGGGTCAAAGGTTCGAATCCTTTACGGAGCACCAAAAGTACCCAATGTTACCAAACGCTAATCATAAAACGAATTGAAGAATGAATGTAAAAATTTTTAAGTTCTCATTATTAAAATTATTAAGAACATGGCAGTTATATTTGTTTTTTCTATTTGGATTATTAATTTTTACATTCATCGCTATTATTTTGCCAATAATTGCTAATATAGGAATTATTAATTTTTATTCTTCGGGACCTGATTGGTTGTCAATAGTGTGACCTGCATCTTTGATTATTGTTTGTATTGTAACTTCATTAATCTCCGAAATAAACGCTAATAAAAAGCAAATGATTTATATAATTAGTAAAAATGTTAGGCGGTTTTGGTATTTATGAAGTAAATTTTTATCAACATTAGTTGTCACTATTTTATTTACTTTGATGATATTCAGTGAATTTTATATTATTGATTTAATTAGTAGAACTCAACCTGGAAAAACGCTTTTTACCACTTCCATATCTTGATACGGAATTTTAATATCGCTTTTGATTGTTTGCGTTTTTGCTAGTAGCACAACTATATGTTGTCACAATACTGTCACAGGCGTTTGAACAATAATTGATACCATAATTGTTTTAGCAAGTAGCTTGATATTCCCAATATTATGAAATATAAATGGATATAGAGAACCTGATCAACATAGAATATGATATACTTTATATATGTCTTTAGTTTTTTATTTGCCAATGGCAATTTTTATATTTATAGCTAACACATTATTTTTTTGTAACAAAAAAATCAAAATATAATGGTATTACAAGTAAAAAAAATAAATTATTCTATAAATAAAATAAAAATATTAGATGAAGTAAGTTTCATTGTTCCTGATAATAAAATTTGTGCGTTTATCGGGAAAAATGGAGCTGGAAAAACCACTGTAATTAAATCTATTCTTAATTTGCTTAAAACCTACACTGGGAATATAATGATTAACAGCATTTCAAGTATGGATTCTGAGTCAAGAGCGACTCTATCATATTGCCCGGAAAAAGAAGAGTTACCAAATATGATAATATATGATTTTTTGTTGGAACAGGCATGTTATTCTGGATGAACAAAAAAAGAGGGTATTGATCAAATACAAAATTTATGTAAAACTTTTGATTTCCCTGTAACTAAACTTAAATTAAAAATTAATAATTTATCTTCTGGATTAAAAAAAGTTATTATGCTAATGGAAACTTTTTTATCAAAAAGCAAGTTTTTTATTTTAGATGAACCAACTGCTAATTTAGATTTTGAAACACGAATGTTATTCTATAAATTTGTTTTAAAAAAGAATAAACTAGGAGCAACATTTCTAATTTCAACACATGATTTATTTGAAATTAAACATTACGCTAATTATTATATAAAAATAAATAATGGTAAGATTATTTTATCTAGTAAATCCCCCCCCCGTTATTTAAAATCAGTAATTAAATAATTTTATCCGTTATAAGGAAATCAAAAATTATCAGATTTACATATGGCGGCAGGGATAGGGTAATTGTTGCTATAGCTCCCATTGTTAAGGTAACAATAATTTGTCGCAAATTCAAGTTGATAATAAGGATTTAATTCATCTTGAATATACTGCCACCTATGAAAACGAATGACTTGATAAAATGGAACATTTGAATTAATTATATTGTTGTCTTTGTCAATAATTGTAACAAGGTAAGGGCCAGTCTTTGTACTATTTTGAATAATAATGTTATAATCAGTCTGTGCTTCATTAGGATTAACCATACCGATGTGAGTATTGTCTGTTTCTGAATTATATTCATATAAGTTACAAAAATAATTATTAAAAATTTCAAGGTTAGAATAATCAAGGCCATCAATTATATTACCTGGTTGAATAACAGTTGGCATTTCACTCGGATTGACTTCATCTTCTTTTGTTCTAAATTCTTTTATTATTATCGGATCCAACGCTCAAATTTGTTTGATATAATATGATTTAAAATATAATCCAGGATCAATTAAAGAAAGATCATCACCAAAATAACCATTTTTGGAATAAAATTTCTCAGAATTTCAACTAGGCAATATCCCAAATAAATTATTTTCTGGATATATGTGGTATATAAAGCGAGATTCCAGGGATTGGGGTACACATGATAAATAATTTAAAGTCGGCATAGACCGAAAGGCTCCATTTATAGAATATTTTTCTATAGTGAAAATATTTAATCAATAATTAGAGGTGCCAACAAATGGAATTGAAATTGCAATGGAGCCATCAATATCGTGATTTGAGTAATTCTTACTTTTCATTGTAAATTCATCAATTATTCCATTTTCAGCATCATAAATAAAATTAATTCTAATGCAATATTTGGGAATATCAATATCAAAACCCTTGATACTAAATGTTGCTTTTAATCGTGAAATAAAATCATGAATCTCACTAATCATATCACTATACAATCGTCCAATAAGTCACTTTAAGTAAAGTTCTGTAAAATCTTCTGGTGAGATAATATACCCAAGCGTACCGTTATGAAGAATAGTGTATGAATTATAATTTTCGTTGGGAGGAATCAGTATCTTATCGTCATTAGCGGGGTTTGTTGGATCTTTGTAAAGATTATCCTCAATTGTAGAATCTGTTATAGTGCAATCAATAGGAATTGCATGCATATCGATTGTTGAATAGTAGGTATAATATGTGTCACTATATAGTGAGGAATTAATACCCAAAATAATATTTAACGAAAAAGAAGTTTTTGAAAAATCTTCGAATGATGACACAGTCTGTAATTTTAAAATATTAGTTTTTCTTAAATCATCATCATCATTGGTGTAATCATAATTTAAGAAGAATTCATTAAGAGCATCATTTTCAACTCCTGTGGAATGTCCTTGTTCATCAACATCAAATGTGCGTATTAAAAAATTATTTAGTGAAAAATTCTTATCATATATTCCAAACCTCTCAATATTAAAATTGTATATTGTATCAGTTGTAATTGCACCGCTATTTCCACTAACAGTAATACTCGGTTTAACATATGAACATGAAGCGATAACAAAACTATTTGCAATAGAAAATGAAGTCAATATAAGAAAGGAACTAAATGCCTTGAATGTTTTTATTATCACAGTAATTATTATATTTTATAAAATAAACAAATTTTTATTTGAATAATTATAAATATATTGTTTATTTTTTTGCAACAAACCATATAAGTACATTACCAATAAAATAAATAATGTTACTAATCCAAAAGCTACTGGAACTATATATGGAAAAGAAAGGTGCAAGAGGTTATCAACAGCACCATATTCACCCCATTCATTTCAATCGCCCGGAACCAGCCCGGTTGCATTATTTGTGACACTAAATGTATGAACCATAATTAAAACATAACCAAAATATAAGAGAATAAAGCAAATGCCACTACATGCATCCTTTCAGAAAGTTCTTTTTGTATTCAAAATAATCAGAGGTCCAAAAAACAATAGAATGAAATGAATCATAAAATACATACTATTTGGCTCATCACCAATCAATATTCAATGTCAATCCCATTTTGCATCAACAGTTGTACCCCCGCTATTAATGCAAAATCCCCCAATGTAAGTTACTAATCCCCCAAAAATAGCAAAGAAAGCTAACACACTTGCTATTTTTCTTGTTGGATCAATAATGAGAAAAATCGGAATCATAAAAGCACAAAATGGACACAGGTCCAATAATAATGCTTTAGAAGCAACAATCCCAGTTTTATCCTTCATTTTTCAAAAATCACTAAAATCTTGAAAAAATCTAAAATAAATCATATATATTAATAATAAAATACTTATGGGCATTCAAAATCAATATAGGTTGGTTATTTTTTTAATAAAGGGATATGCAACAATAGTGATTGCAACAAGGCCAAGTGTTATTAATAACAATCAAACACCAGTGAAATTTACATCCATATAGAAAATTATAAAGTTAATTAATGGTACATTTTGAAAAATCCTTAATTAGGTGCATATAATATTATAAGATGACAACACTATATGTTAATGAAACTAAAAAAATAATAACATTAAATATATAAACAATGTCTTAAAGCAATTTAAATACAAAATTGGGGTTGCTAAAGGTAATGGATATGGACATGATGCCCACATTATTATCCCATTATTAGTCAAAAATGGTTGTAATGTTATTGCATTAGCTAGATTTGATGAATGTGTTGAATGCTATGAAATTTTAAAAAAAATAGGAAAACAAAAGCAAATTATTGTTTTTTGTTTGGGCATTATCGACGATAGTGATGTTAAAATAGCTATTAAATATGGTATCACTATTCCAGTTGCAAATTTTGAACAAGTACAAAGATATGCAAAATTAAATGTAAAAGGTTTAAAAGTACACTGAAAACTAAATACTGGCATGAATCGAATAGGTTTTAAAGAGGAAAAAGAATTAATAGAGTCTTATAAAATATTAAATAAACATGGAATCATTAATTATGGTGTTTTTAGTCATATATACGATAACAATAATTTAAGTAAAATGGAAAAACAATTTCAAAAATTTGAAACTTTACTTAAAAAAATCCCCAATTGAAAGAAAATTCCGATTATCAGTTTACGAGCAAGTGGTGGAATACTTAGTTACATAAAAAAAGAAATACCAAAAAAAGATTGAGAAACTGGTGCTCGATATGGCGAATGAATACTCAGCGATTATGACAAAGATTGTTTTAATACTTTTCAATTAGTTTCTAATGTTATTCAAATAAACAAATTAGTTCCTAATGAAAATGTTGGTTATGACAGTAAATATACTTCAAAGAAAAATGAACATGTGGCATTAATTCCTTTAGGATGAGGTGATGGTTTTAGTCGTGAATTCAAAAATGGTAAGGTTTTAGTTAATGGTAAATATTGTCCAATTGTTGGAAAAATTTCTATGGACAGTATGGCAATTGCTGTTGATGATAACGTGAAGGTTGGCGATAAAGTTTATGTTTTCAAGGATTTTGAGCACGCTATAACGTATTTAACTGATAAAACTGATGTGGCAAATATAATTGCTGCTTTGTGCGCTCTTACTAAACGAATACCGAGAGTTGCTGTTAAAAAGTTTTAGACATCTTGTTGTTGAAACAAAATCTCTTATAATTTTGATTCACCTTTTTAATATATAATATTAATATTCACATGCAAAAGTCTACAATTGCTAAAAAAGAAGTAATGCAAAAAAGTCGTAAATGATATGAAATTGATGCCACCGGATTAGTTTTGGGAGATCTTGCTGTTTTTAGTGCCAATCTTTTAAGAGGCAAAAATAAACCAGTTTTTACGCCTCATGTTGATTGTGGAGACTATTTAATCATTCGAAATGCAAAGAATATTAAATTAACTGGTAAAAAATTAACTGACAAAAAATATTACAATCACTCATTATATATTGGCGGTTTAAGAACACGTAGTGCTAAGGAAATGCTTGAAAAATATCCAGAAGAAATGATTTATGAGGCTATTAAAGGAATGATTCCTAAAAATAGATTAGGAAGAAGTGTTATTAATAAATTGTTTGTTTATGGCGACAATGGCAAAGCTCACGAAGCACAGAATCCGGCGAGGATACAAATTAGATAATGGCTGAAAAAAATTATAAAGGTTTAGGAAGAAGAAAAAGTTCTGTTGCTAGAGTTATTATTACACCAATTACTGCAAAAACAAATAGTATTCTTATCAATGGAAAGACACCAAGTCAATATTTTCCTAACAAAATAATTATTCAAGATATGGAGCAGCCTCTTTCTTTATTAAATGAAAAAATTGGTAGTTTTGATGTTAAAGCTAAAGTTGAAGGTGGAGGATTTACTGGTCAAGCAGGAGCAATTAGATTAGCAATTTCAAGAGCCTTAATTAGCTACAATGACGAATTAAAGCCAGATTTAAAAAAGAACAAATTAATTACAAGAGATAGAAGAGTTAAGGAAAGAAAGAAATTTGGTAAGTATGGCGCAAGACGTAGTCCTCAGTTCGTTAAAAGATAATTATGGAAAGAGTTATTGCTATTTATCCAAAACGTTTTGTTTTTTGGTTTCCAAAAAAATCTTACAGGGGGGGTAATTTTTATGTTAAAACAATTAAAAATAATTTACAGTGAAAATTTAATTTAAAACATTTTAACAAGGAAAAAGATATATTTGTTATATTCAGTGCTTGTTTTAATGCAACACCTAAAATTCTTAATTTTCTTCAATCAAACGGTTACAAAGTTTACTTAATGATACATGACACAATTAAGTCTATTGAAGAGTATGCTTCTTATTCATTTAAACAATTATTAAAATATAAATGAGATAAAATTTGTTGCTATGATAAAATAATGTGTCGAGATTATAAACTAATTTATCTTACATTTCCTAATCGAAAGATTAAGGTTAGGAGAAAAAAAATAAAATATGATTTTGGTTTGAAACAATCTGGTCAACCACTTGAACGAGTAAAAACTACATTAATATTACTAAAAAGATTTGATAAATTTAAAATTAATTTTTGTGTTCGAAACGATAATTTTGACAAAAAAGATATTTCAAATCACTTAATTAAAGAAATTGAACAATATAACATTTCAAATCCTGTACCAAGTTCGAAAAAAATATGTGATGAAAATCTTTTGCCATATGTAGGATGCTATTGCCACATAATGTTTTCTGGCAATGATTATATTTCAACAAATGTATCTTTTGCCATAGAGGCCAATAAAAAGATAATAACAAATAGCCAGGCTGTTAAAGAAATGCCTTACTATGATTCGCGATGAATTAAAGTATTTGATGATTTTTCTAAGTTTAGTAAAAAGGATGCTGATTGATTAAAGGATAGAACAATTAAACCTAATTATAAAAATAAAGAATGTATGTATGGAAAATACTTTGCTGATGCTGTTTTAAAATTATAAAATATTCTTGAATGTTTCAATGTATTTTTTTAGATAATATACTCTTTTAAAAAGATAATCTGGATGAATCTGTGCATAATCTTCTAAGAAAGGGAAGCTTGAATTTTTCAACATGTGAATTACTCCACCATCTGTCCAATAAAACAATGATTTTTTATCATATTGACTATGTGTGACAGCATCTAAGGGCAAGAAATTATTCACATCACTTATTTGTGATTTTATAGATTCATAATTTTTTTTACCAAAATTTGAAAACATTTCTCCTTTTATCCATCAAACAGGGAGTATGTGTGCTTTTTGAAAATCTGGTGCCGAGCATTGTCTTCCCCAGATTGCATTTGCTGCCTCTTTTATATTACTCCGAAATGATTTATTTATATTAGAATTATATTTTTTTCTTTCTTTATTTACATCCTCATTAACGGTTTGAGCATTTTTAAAAATTTCTTCTGCTGTTGCTTTTATTCTTCTCTTAAAATTTTTATAATTTGTGGTGGTCGCATCTCTTTCTCTTTGCAAATTTAAAAAAATCTCCCTAATTGACCCTTTGCCACAACAAGGTACCGAAGCAAAAAGCAGCAGATAAGAATTTATATCATCTGGTTTTGTATTTTTTGCTTTATCTCATTCTTCTTTATTATCATTTATTTTTCCTTGATTTCTTGAGTTGTTGTGAATTAAGAAAAAATGAAAAAAGATGTTGATTTTATATTTTTTTCCACTATCATTTTCTCACATTTCTGATGTTGATGGTTTCATATAGCTACCAGATGGATTTGACCCCTTAAAAAATTTACAAATATTATAAATAGTTGAAGTATATTCACAACCATTAAAATACTTTTCCAAGGAAGATAATTGGGTATCACTTAAAACAACAATTTTGTGATCTGTCTTCTTGTGACGAGTTAAATTTTCCAAACCAATGTTATTTAAAATTTTAGTTCGTTCATTATAATCTCCATGCTGGTGATTTTTGGGGTTTGCTCATGAGGCTGTTGTTAAAGTATCAATAGCACCACTGTGGAATTTAATTTTTCAATCAATTAAGTAGCCACAAGCATCATCATATAAGACATCAAGTGTAGCATTAAAATTATACACTTTTGAAGATCCAGATTCTAAATTTATTCTTAACAACCCCATCTTACTTCCCTTTAAAATAACTAAAAATACTGCGGATTAAATTTTCTGGAATGTGAGAAACACTGCCACTTTCGCAAATTTGTTCAGTTGACTTTTTATTTTTTTGTAGTTTAGATTTATCATCTATTTTCTGCAATTTTCCCAAACCAGCATCCTTGGCAAATAAGGTACAAAATTTTCTACCTTCTTTTAGAGTATGTCCATTTGCAACATATCATTTTTTGTACCATTTTCCGTTTTTGTTTACATATATTTTGCTTCTATTAACTAAATTAGACAAAGCTTCTTTTTCATTAACACTTTCTAATTCAATATGATAAATGGGCATAACTTTCCCAAAAGATAAATTCATTTTAATGTTACTAAAAAAAATAGTATCTTTTCTTATCATAAAACCATATTTTCCGTAACTTGCTAGATTAAAGTAATATTTTTTATGATCCTTTTTTTTATTTAGCTTTATGTATTTCCAAATAAGAGAAGTTTTCGGGTTTTCTATATATCAATTTTTTGGTTTATAATAATCAATTATTTTTATTGTATTATCAATACATTTTTTTCCTAATTTAGCAAGAAATAACTGTACATCTGGCTTTAAAAATCTAGTAAAGCCACTTTTTAGTTTTTCAAATTCCTTAATAGTCCTTAATTGAAGCTTGTTCTTATCCGTGTTAAACTTCCAAAAAGGTGTGCCACCCCCAACCATAGAAAGAACCAAACTAAATGATTGACACAATGTGCTACTAGTAATAATGTCTGGTCTAGGATATTTTTTAAATTTTTCTACAATATTTTTTTGTGATAAATCTAACTTAAAATGTAGTTTCCTTGTTGGTTTTGTAATATCAAAAGTATATATTTCATATCTAGGATTACCTTTTAGTGCATTGTAGACACTGTTAGCCCCCCCCCAAAAAGATCTCACACAATTAATTTACTCATTTTAATATTATAATATATATGTAAATGGCATTAATTAATCACATTAGTGGAATCAATTCGTCAAAACCATATATATATATATATATAAAAGATTTTTTAAATAATTCTAACAATTTTGTTATCCCTGCATTTCAAAGAAATTTTACTTGAGATAAAAAAAGAATCTTTTCTTTTTTAGATTCAATAGCAAAGGATTATCCAATTCCATCAATTTTGTTATGAAACTATAGTGGTCATCAAATTTTAGGCTCTGATTTATACGAAGTATGTTCTAATGGTTTGCAAAAAGTAAATAGTGTGGGTCCTAGGATTACAAATCAATCTTTTTACACAAATTCTATTTCTGCCTATGATATTGTAGTTGATGGGCAACAACGTCTTTCTGCCCTAAAGTCTGCATTCAACCCAATAAGTAATGTGTGTGTTACATACAGCCCATCTACTCTTGGATATACATTTTCTATTAAAAAAAAAATATCACAAGTAAATGACTTATACCTATCGGATTTTTATTCTCCCGGTAAAATAGTCCCAAACGAATTTACACAGCTAAAAGCAACATTTGATGCAGCCTTGCTTATTGGGTATAGGGCGAATAATGCAACAACTTTTGATATGCTTATTGATATTTTTGAGAGGATTAATACTAAAGGCAAGACATTGCAGACAGGCGATATTTTCATAAATGCACTAGGAAGTGTTGGTGTCTCTAATTCTAAAAAAGTACAAAATTTTTTTAAAGGTAAAACATTCGCTTTTAATTCAAATATTTTAATTGGTTTAGCAATTTTATTATCATCAGCCCATTCTCCTAAAGTCTCCTTGCAAGCTATTTCGGATAATGCTTTATTATCAAGTATAGTTAATTATTTTTCCATTGGAACTAATTGTAATGTATTCGAAGATTATCTCACAAAATTTTTAAATAACGAAGACATTAAAAAAATGGTTGCTCATAATTATCGTACAGCATTAATGATGTTTTTTGTTTTGAAGAAAGCATATTCTAATGTTCCAACTTTCGGCGAAAAATATTTATTATTATTATTATTAGTATCAGTAGGGAAAGCTAATTCACAAAACGAGATAGAAAATTTTTGGCAACATATTGATAAGAAGCCCCTCCCTAGTTTTTTAGAAATTATCTGCCATTTTTCAACATATACAAATATTCAAGATTTCATCTGTAATATAGTAGACACAACAATGGATGTAAATATTCAAAAAATAATATTATATATAGCAACTAAATGTGGCAGCGCACTACCCGGATTAAAATTTGATGTTGATCATTTACACCCATACTCTAGAGGTGGTAGTGACCTCGTTTATAACAAACAACTACTATATAGCTATTTCAACAAAAGGAAAAGTAACATTGAGTTAGATGTATTTATGAAAACACAATTTGGTGGTACACTCCCTAGAATTTCTTTTGATCCAACGATTGCTAATAATTCTACTATCACATATTCAAAAAATGATGAAAATAATTTTTATAATGCAAGGAAAGAACTAATAATATGTGAATTAATTAAATATTTTAAATAAAAGTAAAATATCTAAATTTACTTATATACATGTTTTTTGAATTCATTAAACTCTATAGACAAAATAAGTTTTAAAGTTAGATGAATGTAAAAAAACAATTCTATGAAAAGATGGACAAATTAGTTTCAAAAATCACAAAATTCTTATAAGCGAGGAAAAATATTTTACAATTCCATATGAACTAACATGACTAATAAAAATTATAAAATATAATTTATATGTGTATTATTTAATAATTTTTTTATTTTGCATATTAGGATATTTATTTGGAAGTGTTTTATTTGCAGAGATAATTGGACGACTAAATCATAACAACATTAGAGCATCTGGTAGCGGAAACCCCGGTGCCACAAATTTAATGAGAATTAGTAAAAATAAATTTATTGCATTTCTAGCTGCGATTTTAGATGGGGCTAAGGCTTATTTAGTTGTTGTTGTTTGCAGCTTTGTGGTAAATTTATGATATCAGCATCCAAACAAAACAATCGATCCTGCTTTATTTTCGATGATATTTATTTCTGGAATTTTTTGTGTTATTGGGCATTGTTTTCCAATAATTTTTTTAATAAAGTTAATCCAAAACAAATTTGATTATAAAACATTAAAACCGTATATTGGCGGAAAAGGTGTTATGACATTCGCAGGAATTATTTTTGCATTAAGTCCTTGAATTGGATTGATAGCTTTTGGAATTTGAGCAATTTTAATTTCAATCACAAGATATGTTTCATTAGCTTCAATGTGTGCCATTCTCATAGCTACATGCTTAATTTGAATAAAACAATTAGACTTAATATATTTAAAGCCAATGACATTAGGTGATGATTATAGTTTTATAGGTATGAGTTTTATTTGATTGATGCTAGGATGTTTATTGATTATTCTAAGACACAAGAGCAATATTGTTAGAATGTTTAAACATACAGAAAGTAAAGCATTCTCTAAAAAATAATTATTGGTATTATTTTAAAAAATATCCTAATTCATCTATGTCATGCAATTTATCAATTGGATCAAAAGTGTCTCCGTCATCTGGAGAACACACGAGATAAGTTATTGTAAATGTTGGAAATTTAAATGTATTGTTACTTCAAGCACCATTATCATATATTGCATATATTACATCACTGATTGTTATGCAATAACCGATTTTGTAATAATAAATCTCTAAAAATGTGCCTGATTGTTCATCGACAATTTGATAATCACATGAAGTATTAGTACTACCTGTTCCATATGGTAAGTCACTAACCGGAAAATTAGTATTAAAAAATATGGTGTAGCCAGTTAAATCCATCCCCGTTCTTAAATCGCTAAACAAAAGCTTTGATGTTTTAGTACAACTAGTTAAATTTGTTGAAAGGGCAATACCCCCCCCAATTAGGGCGGTTGTTAATATACTTAATTTCACACCCAACATTTATAATTATTATAATGAGAGCTTTAGTTATCGACGGTAATTCATTGATTTATCGTTGTTATTATGCTTCCTTGAAACAATTAGAATACTATAAAAACAATAATTTACAGCCAGTTAATGCTTTAAAATTGATGATGTTAATTGTATTAAAAATAATTAGTAATCAAAGTTATGATTATGCGTTGGTGGCTTTTGATGCAAGCAAAAAAACACTCAGGCATCAAGAATTAGAAGAATATAAGGCAGGGAGAAAACCCATGCCTCAGGAATTAGTAACTCAATTGCCATTAATCAATGAAGCTATCAATGCAATGGGTATACAAACATTGTCTATTGATCAAATTGAAGCAGATGATATTATTGGCGGATTTTGTAAAATTATGAACAATGAAAATATTGAAGTAGATATTTATTCTTCTGATAAAGATATGTTACAATTGATTAATGAAAAAACTAATGTTTACATGTTTAAAACTGGCGTTAGTGATGTTTTGAAGGTAACGGCTGGCAACATTAAAGAAGTATTTAATAATTTAGAACCGCACCAAGTTGTTGATTTTAAAGGTATTAGCGGTGATAGTAGCGATAATTTAGTTGGAGTTAAGGGAATTGGTCCAATAACTGCCAGTAAATTAATACTAGAGTATGGAAACCTTGAAAATATTTATGATAATCTTGATAAATTAAGCGAGAACATTAAAAAGAAATTTATTGAAAATAAAGATCATGCTTTTTTGTGTAAAAAACTTTCTACAATTGATACAACCATACTTAATGATTATGCGATCCTTAATTTTATCAATAAAGGCGTAGATAAACAAAAAATACTGAATATTATCAATAAATATCATTTTAATGGGTTTAATAATTATTTGTAGTTATCAAATTTCAATTATTTCGACCCTTTACTAAAATCAATAATTTTTCTTAATAAATGTCTTCGACCTTTTTCACATGTTACAAATTGGTAAGCGAATTGTGTTCCACCAACTTTATTTCATTCAATTAAATTTCTTAGAGTATCATCTACTAAAATATCTGTTTTTCCTCTAACAAATAAAGATTTCGTGATTCCTTCTTTATTTAAAACTAATTTATAATTACATTTTAAATTTTCTTTTAATCATTTTTCCTTAGCTTTAATTTCTTCTTCTTTAGAAAAGTTTGTTAAAACAATAACTTCGCATAATTCATCAATGATTGAATAAATAGAATTTAATCAATGACAAAAATCAGTTCGATATACTGAACCCCATCCTCTTTTACTTTCAATATAGGTTGGATCAAATTCCATAGCGACAAGTGTTCCATCAACATCAAGATATAATCTTGTCTTTTTTAAATTTAATGAATTAGTTAAAACTTTTCCACCCTTAACCGCTTTAATAATTAAATCCTCAGGATTTCTTACAACAATCGTTTTATCTTTTGTGCTCACTAGTATAATTATAATATATTTAATAAGAGAATATGGTGAAAACTAGTAATAAGAGGTATATATATTTCACAATAATACTCGTATTATCATTAATATTTTTGTTTAGAATCCCATATGTTGGAAGTTATATTGATGCAATATTTTTTGATTATACCTTTGGTACCTGTAAGTATTTTTTATATTTAGCAATAATAGTTACTTGCACTATCGGTATGATCAGGTATGATTTATTTAAAATAATTATTTCTAAAAGGGTTCTCATTGCTTTTACTTTAGTGCTTTCATCACTAGTAATGATTGTTTCTGGAGTACACCATGAAATAATTCAAGTACTTGGTAATGATAACTTCTGAAAAATTTTGTTAAATTATCATACTCATTTTTCGTCTTATTTCATGAGTGCATCATATGGAGATTTTTTTAATTTATATATTACTGGAGGAATATTTGCTGAATTTTCATTAGGTATCCTTGAATTATTCACACCTATTGTATTTATTTTGATAGCTATACCATTAATGTTATTTGGAATAAGTATTTTTATCAATAGGAAAATATTTTCTTTCGATTGAATTAAAAAAATGTTCCCAAGATTATTCCAAAATGAAATTACAAGTGAATATAAAATGAAAATTACTCAGATTAAAGAAAGTAAAATTGTTGAGCCTGATACTGTATTGATTAAAAGTGATATCGCTATAAATAATGCTACATTGCCATCAATTGATTATCTTTTAGATACTAGCGAGAATAATAATCAAGAGAATTTACAATTTGTGGAAGAACAAGCATTTTTAATTAATAAGATTTTAAGAGATAATAATATCAAAACTATGAAGCAAAAATTTAATGTCATGCCAATATTCTCACAAATTATATATACACTTAAAGATGAGGATGAGGTTGACGATCTTTTAAAGTACCAATTTGAACTATATAAAAAGTTGAATATTGGCAAGTTTATTATTTCCACTAGGAAAAATACTGTAACATTTGAAATTTTAAATCCAACGCCAAGCAAAATATCAATTAAAAACATTTTAAAAAAAATTGGTTCAAAAAAACTTTTACCAGTCGGAATAGATATCAACGATAAATCAGTTTTTTTTGACATTGAAAACAATCATTCATTGGCAATATATGGAACAACTGGTTCAGGTGTAAGTATGTTGGTTTTGATACTAATTTTTTCATATATTTATTTAAATAGACCTGATGATGCCCAAGTAATTTTATTAAGTCCAGATAAAAATGGTAAAATTATCTTTGATAATTTTTCATCATTACCCCATTTTAAAAAAGCTCCAGCACTTAGTATTGATGAGTGTCATGTTATTATCGATGAGTACATGAATGATAGTAGCAAGAGAAAATCTTTAATATTTTTTGATTCATTCGAGAAATTCTTTGCAAATAATTTTAAAAGGAGACAATTGTTTATTGCGTTTCTTAAAAAAGTTAATGAATCGAAAAACACCACTCTCATATTATCTTCAAAAATTGTTGACAACAATTCAGCCGGGGATGATGTTTATTCGTTAATTAATGAGAAATATGTTTTGAGATTAAATAGTGAAAATGAAAGCACGTCCATATTAAAAACTGACCAAGCCTACAATCTCTATGGTACTGGCGATGGATTTATTGTTAAAAAAGGTGAAGATAAAGTAAGAATGCAAATTTGTTATGTCGGAGTAAATGAAGTTAGATATATAACAAAGGTTATTTCATTCTTTTATGATGAAATAGCTATCAAGGAAGATGAAAAAAATAAATAGTCTTATTTATTTTTAGAAACTTTTTTAGGCATATTGTTTGAAATAATATTAATTTTTCCACCAGCCTTTTCAATAGTTGCTTTAACTCCATCTGTTACTTTTTCAACATCAAAAACATATTGTTTAGAAAGCTTTATTTCTGAGCCGATAATTTTTATTGGCAGTTTATTTTTTTTAATAATTCTAGCATCTTCCAATATTTTTCTATTAACTAGTTCATTGCCAAGGGTTTCAATTTGTCTTAATGTAATAACATTGTAGTTGTTTTTAAATTCATGATTATTGAACCCAATCTTCGCTACCCTTCTATATAAAGGTGTTTGTCCACCTTCAAACCCAATTCTTACATTAACAGTGGCTCTTTGTCCCTGTCCTTTGTTACCCTTAAATCCTCTTTTTGAGCCAGAACCAAAACCTCTTCCTGCAACTTTCTCTTTATGTCCTCGACTTCCGTATTTGTATTTTAAAGTATTTAATTTCATTAGTTATTGTGTCCTCCTTTAAACAATTTATTTAGATTGCCGCCAACAATTTTTTTACCGTTTTCATCAAATGATACTTTAGCGAATCTTTCTCTAGCCATTTGCATTGGTGTTTTTAATTGACTCAATGCTTTAAAAGTTGTTTGAGCCATATTGATGGGACTATTAGAACCTAAGTTTTTGCTACAAGCATCTTTATAACCTGCTAATTCTAAAATAACTCTAATTACCCCACCAGCAATAATTCCAGAACCGACAGGGGCTGTTTTAATTAAAATTTTTGTTGCACCATTTTGTGCATATAAATCATGAAATAATCCCCCCCTTTTATTAATAAGGAAGGTTTTTAAATTCTTTCTTGCATCTTTACTAGCTTTCTTTATTGCATTGGAAATTTCAACTGATTTCCCAAGACCATATCCAACTCTACCATTTCTATCCCCAACAATTACTAATGCGCTAAATCTTCCACGCCTTCCACCTTTAGTGGTTTTATTAATACGTTTAGTCATAACAGTTTTTTCTTCAAATTCATCCTTCGCACGTACGAATTTAGGTTTAAAAGATTTTTCCGTAGTTTCTTTGCCTATTTGAACTTCGCTCATTAAAATACCAATCCTTTCTCTCTTGCAGCATCAGCAACTGCTTTAATACGACCATGGAACTTATTTCCGGTTCTGTCAAACACAACTTCTTTGATACCTTGAGCTAAAGCAGCAACTGCAATTTTTTGTCCAATTTCTTTTGCAACGCTAATGTTGGCACTCTTTTTTAATTGAACTGAATTAGATGAAGCCAATACTTTATTAGTATTGTCATCAAATATTTGTGCAAAAATATTTGTATTAGATTTTGAGACAATAAACCTTGGCTTTGTGTTACCTTCTCGTTTTAATTTATTTAAAAGACGGGTATGTCTTAATGATTTTCTATATGCTCGATCAATGCTTATTTTTTTCATATTTAAATTATACTATTTAGTAACTACTCCTTTCGAGCCTTCAGCTGTTTTACCAACCTTTCTAACAATAATTTCATTACTGTACATAATACCTTTCCCTTTATAAGGTTCTGGTCTTCTGATATCTCTAATTTTAGCAGTAAATTCCCCAACTAGTTGTTTGTCATAGCCATTAACAATGATTTCAACTGGCGTTGGCGTTGTTACCTTAAGGCCAGTTGGAATTTGTAACTTTCTTGATCCACTACCACTATATCCGGCATGAACCTCTATTTTTCCTCCACTAACAGCAGCCTTATATCCAACACCAACAATTTTAAGTTTTTTTGTATATCCCAAACTAACACCATGTATGGCATTCATTAAATTACTTGCAACAGTTCCTTGAAAAATATTAGAAATTGTTTCACTATTTTTTCTTTCGACCTTAACTCCATCATCTTCAAATGCAACACTAATGATATCACTTGGGTAATTAACTTTTAAGTTTCCAAGACTTCCGGTAATAGAAATATCATTATTACCAATCGTTACTTTTACTCCAACAGGGACTTTAATTAATTTGTTACCTTTTCTGCTCATTATGAACGACCTCTTTCTTTTCGAAACTCTTTTTTAAATTCTTGTTTCGGTGCTTTAATTTGATTGTTTAAACCTTTGGCAAATATTTCACCATGGTTAATCCAAACCTTAACACCAATTGTCCCTTGCAGTGTTTCACTTCTTTCCATAGCATAATCAATGTCAGCTCTTAATGTTGATAATGGCACATGTCCTTCAGTATATCCTTCGGTTCGTGCCATATCCACTCCATTAAGTCTACCACTGACTTGTGTTCTCACGCCTAGTGCTTTTGCTCCCATAACATTTTTAATAGCATTTTTCTGTGCCACTCTAAAAGGTACACGGTTTACAATATCATCAGCAATTTTTCTAGCAATAATTCTTGCCGATCAATTTGGATTCCCGAAGTCTACCACTGCTAAATTAACTTTAATTTTTCTACCAACTAGTTTTTGAATATACATTGTTGCTAATTGATTCTTTTCGTCATTGATTAAACCAATTTGGCAACAATAAATAACAATATTTAATGTATCATTTTTTTCCTTATCAAAACTATTTAGTTTAGTTTTTTTCTCTATTTCAATTCTGTCAATTTGAGAATCATTGAACTCTTTTAATAAATATGTTCTAATTTTTTCATCAAGGACTAATTGTTTACCAAATTCCTTGCCATTGTTGTTCAATCAACGAGAGGTTCAGTTTTTATTGATGCCAATTCTTAAACCATTTGCGTTAGTCTTTCCACTCATTATATATATATATTATATATAAGCCTAATATAAAGTAAGTATTTTATTCAGGAAAAACTTTTTCATTACTCTTAATTTTATTTTGAATAGTTTTATATTGATCATGTATTTCATCCCTTATCTCATTAATATATCATTCAATATTATGCATATGAAAATCAAATGGTTTTTTATATGGTAAAAAATCAACATAAACAATTCTGTCCTTCTTCATATGTGTTTTATTTTTATCCATCAAACCATCACTGCCATAAATTGCTATTGGCTGGATGGGAATCATATTGTGGTAGGCTACTTTGATCGCACCAGCCTTAAATTCGCCTAATTCGTCACCATGTATTCGTGTGCCTTCTGGGGCAATTAGAATACTATATTTATTTTTTATTAGCTCATTTTGTTGTTCAAATACCTTAAATTGTTGTCTAATATCTTCCCTGTCTAAATAAAGTGCGTCTAATAGACTAAGAATGTTTTTAATTAAACCAACTTTTGCAGTTTCTTTTTTAGCAATAATTGAAAATTTAAAATTTGCATTGTAATTTGTTTGGTATTTTATTAACAAATCTACCAACAAAACGCCATCTAAATTAGATTTGTGATTATAAACAAATAGACAAGGAGAACTAGGAATGTTTCTTAAACCATGAGATCTAATTTTAATTCTTTTAATAAAAAATAATTTTTTGATTAATTTTTTTAGTCAACGATAACGTTGGTCAACAAAATACCTATTTTTATTTTTTATATATTTTTGTGCTCGATAATTAATCATGATTATGCCAAAAACCGCACTTATGCAAACGAATGGTAAAGCCAATATATATCCGATTCATTTTAATATTTTAATAAAGATTTTCATAAAAAATTGGCGCGCCTGATACGATTCGAACGTACGACAACAGGCTTAGAAGGCATGTGCTCTATCCAACTGAGCTACAGGCGCCTAAAATAATTATAAGTAGACAAATTCAATTTTCTTTGTGATAGATGTAATCAAACTAAAAAAACTTTTCACTTCGCTTTCATTGCGATATTTAAATTTATTACTAAATATTCTTTGCAATTCATTAAGTTTATAATCCGATGAAAAAATAATCACTTTATTTGTATCGATGAAGTATTTGATCAATTCTTTAATTTGTTCCTCAAAAAAATTGAAATCATCAACTAATTTTAAATTTGTGATGAATAAAACATCTGATTCTTTTAGCAAATTTAATGTTTGTGGACATTTTTCTGCATCTTTTCGTATTTTATAAAGTTCATTAGCATCAATCATAGAAACCAATTTATTTCGTATGGTAATTTCATTTGCAAATGCTAAAAGAAAAACAGATAAATTTTTGTATTCAATGCTAGAAATATAAAAACTTTCAAGTTTATCATTTTTCAATTGTTTCATTATTGTATCCTTAATTTCTTTTTTGTTGATATTAAAATCCTTATTTTTAATATATTTTTCGTTCATACGAATTTGAGATAATTCATTATCGAATGGTTTATAAATTCAATTCCTAATAACATTCATTTTTGCACATGGTACACTTATGAATATTAGTTTGCCTTGTTTATCACGAGCTATTTTAAAGTGGATACCATCAGTAAAATAACATTGATCACCACTGTTTGAACATAATTCATCTTCGTCTACCATCCTAATAATTTGTACAAAATATTTTTCAATTTCCCCCTTTGTGAGATCTAATTTTTTAATTTCGTGATGATTTAGGTATTTTGAAATGAAACTACCACCTTCATAAATTTTTTTATCAAAACTAGAATTTAAAAATTTTTGTTGTTTGCCGTCAATGTCCATTACCAATCAATATTTTTATTGATTACTAAATAATTTTTATCAATAAACTCATTATTTTTATTTGATTTAAAAGTAAGGTGATCATAAAGTTTTTCAATTGTATTTAGCCCCTTAGCCTTTATTGTATTTGAAATTTTATTAATATATTCAGATTGTAAATTGTGACATTTATTAAGAGTAAAGTCAATCATCATGTTAATCACCTCATCTTTAATTCCACTATATCTTAAATTAAGAAAAATTTTTTTAATTCTTTGTGTTAATTCCTCGGGAAAAATTTTGCCCAAATATTCTTCTGCTGCGTATGATCGATAACAATTAAATATTTCATTTTTTTTATTTTGATCAAAATTATGTTGTGATCATAATTGCGCCTCCCTGATAATCAAAACATTATTTCCTATATTTAATAAATTGTTAATGCCACTAGATAAAGAATTAAAATCAAAGATAATTTCATTTTTATTTTCAAGACCCAACGAAGTTAGCAAAGAAATTATTTTTTCTTCTCCTAAAACAGTTCAATTGTTTATCAATAAATTTTTAATTTCCTGTGGCATAATTACAATTCTTTTAAAATATGCATTTATTTCCCTTTGCACATTTTCTATTTTAAATAAATCAGTATCAATGTTATTTTTCTCTAATAAAACACTAATATCGCTAGAAATATTGATGAAATTTTGAGGAATAAATAAATCAAATCGATATTTTAATTCCTCATATTCGTCTTGTTCGCACTTGCTTTTTAATAATTCATTGAATTCGTTATTGCTAAATACTTCTTCAATTCTTTTAGTTTGATTAAGAATGACGAGAAGATCATTACTTTCGCTAGTGTAAGCACCAATTAAATCAACAGATTCAAGTTTCGCTTTTAGTTCATTAAATTTCTCATTATTTATGTTTTCTTTTTTTAAGAAAGCAATAAGTTCTATTCTATTATCTTTATTTTTTTTGAAAATGGCATCTAATGAAAAAAATAATCCAATCGCCTCATTCCCAATGATTTTTTTATAAATTTCATTTAAAATGTACGTGTCAATGGGAAAATCATATTTTTTTTGAACAGATAAAGCACAAGTAAGAGGTATCATTATATGGTATTAAAAAAATAAAAATTCATAATAAAAAATAATAAAATATTTTCTATTTGCAATTAAATTATAAAATAAATTTTTGTAAAAAAACTAATAATTTTAATAAAAAAATATTTTTTTT